>JBJTFB010000196.1:0-4489 GCA_046093205.1 Acidimicrobiales bacterium | reverse complement strand
GGATCGCCCAGAGCCTGAAGCTCGGCGCGGTGCGGATGACCGACTCATTTCTCGAGGGTGGCGAGGTGACCGAACCGGCGCTGAAGCGACTCCGCACGAAGGTGCGTTCGACCCTGGCGCCACTTGCCCACGACATCAAGCAGGTCGGCTTCGACCGGGTCGTGGTGTCCTCGGGAACCACGGAGACAGTGGCGCGGATGGTGGCAGCCGGACGCGGTGGCCCCGTGCCGCTCACCTTCAACGGGTTCAGGTTCGATGGTTCCGAACTGCGGGGCGTCGTCGAGCTTGTGGCATCGTGCCGCACCACGCGTGAGCGCGCAGGCCTCGACGGTCTGGAGGCCAAGCGGGCCGACATCATCGTCGCGGGGGCCGTGATCCTCGACGAGATCTCCTCGATGCTCGGTGCGGATGAGTTCGAGTACAGCGACTTCGCCCTCCGTGAGGGTGTGTTGATAGACACCGCCCAACGATGGGGTGTGATGGCGGAGGAGCCCGTCGACGCGGCTCTCGACAGCGTCAGACGACTCGCCGAACGGTGCTCCGTCGATCTCCAGCACTCCGAGCACGTTGCCGAGCTCTCGGCACGCATCCTTCGCGCGGTTTCGCGGCACTACGAGGTGGATCTGTCTCTCGAGCGACTGCTCAGGGCGGCCGCACTGCTGGCCAACACCGGGAATGCCGTGTCGTACTCACGGCACCACCTGCACTCGTACTACATCATCCGGAACGCCGACCTTGTGGGGTTCAACGACGAGGAGATCGAGGTCATCGCCCTGTCCGCGCGGTACCACCGCAAGTCACCGCCGAAGGAGTCCCATGAGGAGTTCGGCCGTCTCCCCGAGGAACGCCGGCACGATGTCGAACTCATGGCGGCAGTGCTGCGCATCGCGACCGCACTCGACCGGTCGCACGACCGTTGCATGCGCGAGATTTCCTCCAGTTCCCGCGACGGAAGGCTCGTTCTCACGGTCAGGCATGTCTGCAGGAACCAGTCATCGGTCGACCTGAACATCAGCACGGCACAGTCACGCACCGAGATGCTGTCGGACTATCTCGGTGACGAGGTGATCATCAGGGACGGCGGTCAGGCACATTCCTGACGCGTCTAGGGTTCGACGATCGCGAAGCCGGGCGTGAACACGTCGAGGTTGCCGAAGATCGTGAGCAGTGCCGAGGCGTCACCCTCCACGGACACGTTTCCGGCCTCGATTTCCTTCACGAAGGTGGTCTCCTGGGTGATCACGTCGACGAGGGTGGAGCGGTTGATCGTGACCGACACCGCAGCGTCTGCTGCATGCCGGCCGGGGGAGTGGAACAGCGTGCGGTTCGACACACCGAGCGTCCACTTCTCGTCCACGTCGGGGAACGTCCAGTTGGTGGCGAGCGACACCCCGCCCACGTTCTCGGCCTTGAGGCGCACGGAGATCGTGTCGAACATCTGCTCCACCGTCATCGCAACGAGCATCCCGCGGCGCTGGCCGAGCGGCAGGTTCGGCGGTCCCTGCCTGAGTTCCTGTGCACCCATCAGGTACGCGTTGCGGAACGTGGAGGACTCCGCCTGGTACCCGAGCTGCTCGAACGCGTCGGCCTGCAGCTCGCGTGCCTCGGTGTTCGAGGGGTCGCTGAACACGACGTGCTGCAGCATCTCACACACCCCTCGGGAGTCGCCGCGCTCGTAGGACCCGCGTGCGGTCTCCACCACACGCGCGGCACCACCCATGTCGGACACGTACCGCCCACCCGCCTCGGTGGGCGTGTAGCGGTTGAGGTTCACCGGGTTGCCGTCGTAGTAGGAGAGGTAGCGCTGGTACACGGCCTTCGAGTTGTGGATGAGGTCGCCGTAGTAGCCCCGCGTGTGGTCGTTCGCCAGGAACTCCTCGGGCAGGCTGAGGGCCTCGGAGATCTCGGTGGGCGTGTACCCCTGGTTGGCCAGGCGCATGGTCTGGTCGTGCATCCACTTGTACATGTCGCGCTGGTTGGTGAGGAACCCGTTGAGGTCGTCGTTGCCCCAGCGCGGCCAGTTGTGGGAGGTGAAGAGCACCTCGGCATCCCCGGCGAACATGTTCTTCGCCTCGTTGATGTACTTCGACCAGTTCAGCGAGTTGCGCACCAATGCACCGCGGATGGGCACGAGGTTGTGCATGGTGTGGTTGCAGTTCTCCGCCATGCAGAGTGCCTTCAGGTCGGGGAAGTAGAAGTTCATCTCCGCCGGTGCCTCTGTCTCGGGCGTCAGCTGGAACACCACGCGGATGCCGTCGATCGTCATCTCCTCGCCGGTGCGGGTGATGTCGACCGTGGGCGGGATGAGCCCCGGACCGCCGAGCGGGATCGAGTTGCCGAGCCCGCAGTCCACGTGCCCCTGCGGGCCCGCCGGCAGCAGCGGGCCGAACTGGTAGAGCGCGCGCCGTCCCATGGCGAAGCCTGCGATGACGTTCTCGCCCACTACCTCGTGCAGGAAATGCTCGGGGGCGATCACCATGCACTCGCCGCGGTCCACGGCCTCCTGTGACGTCACCCCGAGCACACCGCCGAAGTGGTCGGTGTGGGAGTGCGTGTAGATCACCGCCGTGACCGGCAGCTTCTCGATGTGCTCACTGATCAGTTCGTACGCGGCGCGTGCGGTGGGTGCCGTGGTGAGCGGGTCGATGACCAGCCAGCCCCTCGTGCCGCGGATGAAGGTGATGTTCGAGATGTCGTAGCCGCGCACCTGCCACACACCGGGGATCACCTCGAACAGCCCACGGTGGTGGTTCAGCTGCGCATGCCGCCAGAGGCTGGGGTGCACGGTGTCGGGTGCGGGGTTGCCCGGCTCGAGGAACGAGTAACGCTCGGCGTCCATCACCACTCGGCCGTCGGTGTCCCTCACCCGGCGGTCATGGATGTCGGCGATGAAGCCGCGCCGCGCGCGGTCGAAGTCCGCGGTGTCCTGCGGCACGCTCTGGGCCGCGTTGCGCGACCTCGTGTACTCGCTTGCCGGCTTGCGTTCCGTCGACATGGTGCCTCCCCGTCGTCGGCACCGAAACTAGTGCCATCCACCCGTGCGGTCTCCTGCCCACCTACCGTTTGGGCGACCCCTGAACACAAGGAGACAAGGAACCATGGACATCGTCCTCATCATCGGACGGGTGCTCTTTGCACTCATGCTCGTCACCGGCGGGCTCAACCACTTCACCAAGGCCGAGGCAATGGCCGGGTACGCGGCCCACAAGGGCGTGCCCCAGCCGAAGCTCGCGAACCTCGTTTCGGGCCTGATGCTGCTCCTCGGCGGTCTCTCCATCATCCTCGGCGTGTGGGCCGACCTCGGCGCGCTGGTGTCCGCCGTGGTGCTGCTCGCGATGGCCGTGATGATGCACGACTTCTGGAAGGCCGATGACCAGGCCAAGCAGATGGAGACCATCTCCTTCTTCAAGAACGTGTCGATGGCCGGCGGCGCACTCGTGATGTTCGCGGCGCTTGCCGCGGCTGACAAGGGCGTACGGGTGATCGGGCCGATGATCACCGACGGTCTCTTCCAGAAGTAGGCCACTGGCCGCCCGGCGGCCGAACCGGACCCGTGAAGGGCCGTCGCTCCGTGCGGGGCGGCGGCCCTTTGCTGTGTACGGTCACGTTCCATGCCGACTGCATACGAGACAGCACTCGAGAACGTGAGGGGCGGCGCCGCCGCCCGTGACGAGGCGAGGACCCTCGTAGGGATGATGACCACCGAGGAGAAGATTCACTGTCTCGACGGCGGTGTGCCCACGTGGGAGGGCCTGCGCGACATCGGCAGCGGTGGCTACCACATGCGTCCGTTCCGCGCCTGCTGGGTGCCCCGCCTCGGCATCCCGGGCTTCCACTTCAGCGACGGCCCGCGCGGTGTGGTGGTGGGAAGTGCCACCGCCTTCCCCGTGAGCATGGCGCGCGGTGCGAGCTTCGATGTCGATCTCGAGGAGCGCATCGGCGACGCGATCGGACGCGAGCTGCGGGTGATCGGTGCCGACCTCTACGGCGGCGTGTGTGTGAACCTTCTCCGTCATCCCGCATGGGGCCGCGCACAGGAGACCTACGGCGAGGACCCGCACCACGTGGGCGAGCTCGGTGCGGCGCTCACCCGCGGTGCACAGAGGCACGTGATGGCCACGGTGAAACACTTCGCACTGAACTCCATGGAGAACGCGCGGTTCACCGTGGACGTGCAGTGCGACGAGCGCACGCTGCACGAGGTGTACCTTCCGCACTTCCGCCGGATCGTGGCCGAGGGTGTTGCCGCCGTGATGAGTGCGTACAACTCCGTGAACGGCGAGTGGGCGGGGGAGAGCCAGCCGCTTCTCACCGATGTGCTGCGCATCGAGTGGGGCTTCGACGGAATGGTGATCAGCGACTGGATCTTCGGTCTCCGTGACGGGGTGAAGAGCGTGCGCGCAGGCCTCGACGTGGAGATGCCCTACCGGATGATCCGCCATGAGCCCGTGGTGCGCGCCGTGGAGGCCGGCGAACTGGATGTCTCCGA
>JBJTFB010000195.1:0-3984 GCA_046093205.1 Acidimicrobiales bacterium | reverse complement strand
GTGGAGGGCGGCCACGGGGCCGCCCCGGTCACTTCATTTCGACGGTGGCGCCGGCCTCGACGAGCTTGGCCTTGGCCATCTCGGCGTCGTCCTTGCTGACCGTCTCGAGGACGGGCTTCGGTGCACCGTCGACGAGGTCCTTGGCCTCCTTGAGGCCGAGGCTGGTGAGCTCGCGGACGACCTTGATGACACCGATCTTCTGGGCGCCGCCGTCGGTGAGGATGACGTCGAACTCGTCCTTCTCGTCCTCTGCCGCTGCTGCCCCGCCGCCTGCGCCTGCCGGGGCGACCATCGCGACCGCGGCCGGGGCCGCTGCGGTGACGCCGAACTTCTCCTCGAACGCGTCGAGGAGCTCCTTCAGCTCGATGACGGTGAGGGCTGCGATGCCCTCGAGGATGTCTTCCTTGGTGAGTGCCATGGCACTGTCTCCTTGTGTGTTGTTTCTGTTGTTGATTCTGTTGGTTGGTGTTGGTGCGGGGCGCGGTGCCCCATGGTGAAGGTCTGCGGTGTGCTGGCCTACGCCGACTTCTGGTCGACGAGAGCCTTCAAGCCGTACGCCATGTTGCGCGGGAGTGCCTGGAGCAGACCTGCGGTCTTGACGAGCGGGGCCTGCAGCATGCCGGCGAACTGGCTGAGCATGACCTCGCGCGACGGGAGCTCCGCCAGCACATCGACATCCTTCGCTGACACGGCCTTGCCGGCCACTGCACCGCCTCGGATGACGAGGAGCGGGTTCGTCCTCGCGTACTCCTTCAGGCTCTTGGCCACTGCTGCGACGTCACCCTTCACGAATGCAATCGCGGTCGGGCCGACGAGCAGGGTGTCGAGACCCTCGATGCCCGCCTCGCGCGCGGCGAAACGAGCGAGGGTGTTCTTGTAGACGCGGTACTCGCACCCGGCCTTGCGCAACTCACGACGGAGGTCGGCAAGGGCGGTGACGGAGAGACCGCGGTACTCGGTGACGATCACGGCATCGGCCTCGTCGATCTTGGTCTTGACCTCGGCGACGACGGCTTCCTTCTCGGAACGGACTGTTGACATTTCACCTCCTCGGGTGTCCTTGGTTTCTCGCCCGGGGCGCTCGCTTGCACGAACGCCGCACCGGACGGACACAAGGCCCGATGGTGAGGAATCCGCCTGGTCAGGTGGGCTTTCGCCCCTTGGCCACCTGGGTGGACCGGACGTCTTCGGCGAGGACCGAGAGATCAGTTGTTGGTGAGAAGCCTAGGGGCGGCCAGCTCGGACGCCACCCGGGCAGGTTCTCACTCCGTGGCGGCCTTGAGGCGGTTGACGTCGACCTTGACGCCGGGCCCCATGGTCGTGGAGAGGGAGATCTTCTTCATGTACCGCCCCTTGGCCGCGGCGGGCTTGACCCTCTGCAGCTCGTCGAGCACGGCACGCAAGTTGGACTCGAGGTCGGCCTCGGAGAACGAGGCCTTGCCGATGCGCACGTGGACGTTTCCGTAGCGGTCGGTGCGGTACTCGACCTTGCCGCCCTTGAACTCGCCCACGGCACGACCGACATCGGTGGTGACGGTGCCGGACTTCGGGTTCGGCATGAGGCCGCGCGGGCCGAGCACACGGCCGAGTCGACCGACGAGCGGCATCATGTCGGGCGTGGCGATCATGAGATCGAAGTCCATGTTGCCCTTCTCGATCTCCTGGGCGAGATCGTCGGCACCGACGAGGTCGGCACCGGCGGCACGGGCCTCAGCGGCGGCGTCACCGGCGGCGATCACCGCGATGCGCACCGCCTTGCCCGAGCCTGCGGGAAGCGCAACCGTTCCACGGACGGTCTGGTCGGCCTTGCGGGGGTCGACACCCAGCCTCACGGCCACGTCGACGGACTCATCGAACTTCTTGGTGGCCGTCCTCTTCACGATGGACACTGCCTCGGTGGGTGTGTACTGCTGGTCACGGTCATAGAGCGCGACCGCTGCCTTGTACTTCTTCGGTTCCGGCATGATGCCTACCTCTCCTTCCTTGCGGGTTGACCGACCGGGCGAGGTGCTCCCGGGTGCGGACTGTTTCTGACGCCCTGTCAGACCACCTTGAGACCCATCGAACGGGCCGTGCCGCGGATCTGCTGCTTGGCCGCCTCGAGGTCGTAGGCGTTGAGGTCGGGCATCTTGATCTTGGCGACTTCCTCGATGTCCGCCTCGGTGACGGTGCCGGCAACGGTCTTGCCGGGTGTCTGCGAGGCCTTCTCGAGGCCGGCCTTCTGGCGCAGCAGCACGGGTGCCGGCGGTGTCTTGAGGATGAACGTGAACGAACGGTCCTCGAAGATGCTGATCTCGACGGGGATGATGGTGCCGGCCTGCGACTCGGTGGCGGCGTTGTACTGCTTCACGAAGTCCATGATCTGCACGCCGTGGGGTCCGAGCGCAGTTCCGACCGGCGGCGCAGGCGTGGCCTTGCCCGCGGGGATCTGGATTTTCACGATTGCGGCGAGCTTCTTCTTGGCCATGGTTCTCCCCTTCTGGGCGTTCTAGTCTGCCGTGCCGATCAGAGCTTTGCGACCTGACCGAAGTCCATTTCGACCAGGGTCTCGCGGCCGAAGATGTTCACGAGTACCTTCAGCTTCATGTGGTCGGGGTTGATCTCGGCGACCGTGCCGTTGAAATCGGCGAACGGGCCCTCCTTGACGCGGACGCTCTCCCCCACCTCATAGTCGAGCTTCGGGGCCTTGCGCTTGGTGGCAACCTGGCCGTCACCCTTGACCGACAGGAAGGTCTCCACCTCGCGACGCGACAGCGGCGTGGGCTTCTGGCCCTTGTGGGCCTGGCCCACGAAGCCGGTGACGCCCGGGGTGTTGCGGATGCAGAACCAGGTCTGGTCGTCCATCTCGCAACGCACGAGCAGGTAGCCGGGGAACACCTTCTTCGACACGGTGGTCTTGCGGCCCTGCTTGAACTCGACCACATCCTCCATGGGGATCTGGATCTCGTAGATGGAGTCCTCCATGTTCATGGTCTGAATGCGCGACTTGAGGTTCGCCTCGACCTTCTTCTCGTAGCCGGACTGGGAGTGCACCACGTACCAACGGCCTGGCTTGTCCCATGCCGGGGTCTCCTGCGGGCCGTCGTCCTCGTCGGTCTCCTCACCGTCGAGGGCGGCGCCCTCCTCGGTGAGGTCGAGCACGACCTCCGGCTCCTCTGTGTCTAGGTTGTCGGTTGAGTCACTCATGGTCATTCCTTGTACAGCCAGCCGGAGAAGATGCCGAACACCGCGTCGAGGCCGCCCACGTATGCCGTGACAACCGCGACCGTGACGAGCACGATCATCGAGTAGCGGCGCACCTCGGGCCAGCCCGGCCACGCCACCTTCGACATCTCGTCGCGGACCTCGCGCACGTACTGCCCCGGCCCGACGCGCTCCTCACGCTGGCGGGGCTGGGGCTGGTTGCGCACGGGGTTGCCCTGGTCGTTCAGGGCCCCCAGTCGCTTCAGTGCCCGCTTCTGCTCGCGGTTCAGGTCGGTCGACATCTCGGTTCTTCTCTTCGTGTGTGTTCGTGTCTTGCAGGGCAGGAGGGACTCGAACCCCCGACCGTCGGTTTTGGAGACCGATGCTCTACCAACTGAGCTACTGCCCTAGGGGTCCGGAGCGGTGCCCGGGGGCCCCGCAGGTTCCGTGCCTAGCGCGTTTCCTTGTGGGTCGTGTGCCTGCGGTCGCGCGCGCAGTACTTCTTCATCTCCAGACGCTCACGATCGTTGATCTTGGACTTCATGGTGATGTAGTTGCGCTCCTTGCACTCTGTGCATTCGAGCGTGATTTTCACGCGCTTGTCGCTCTTCGGCATGGTTGCATCCTCCCCGGACGTCCGGACTTGTTATCGGGTGATCTTCGTTACTTGATGATCTTGGTGACACGCCCCGCACCAACAGTGCGGCCACCCTCACGGATCGCGAAACGCAGACCCTCATCCATCGCGATCGGCTTCCCGAGCTCCACCGTCATCGACACGTTGTCACCGGGCATCACCAT
>JBJTFB010000194.1:0-4237 GCA_046093205.1 Acidimicrobiales bacterium | reverse complement strand
AGGCTGCCGAGTTCCGACAACACGCTCCTGCTCGCCGTGAACATCGTGGTGCTTGCCGTGTTCGGCATCGACTACGTCATGGAGTTCCGTGCGGCGTCCCGAACCTGCTGAAGGGCGGCTACAGCGAGCAGGCCTCCGCAGGTGTCGACGTGCACAGCGTGCGCCAGCCCCTCGGGGTGGTGGCCGGCATCACGCCGTTCAACTTCCCGGCGATGGTGCCGATGTGGATGTTCGCGAACGCGATCGCCTGCGGCAACACGTTCGTGCTCAAGCCGAGCGAGAAGGACCCCTCGGCGTCGATGTTCATCGCCGAGCTGCTGAAGAAGGCCGGCGTTCCCGACGGCGTGTTCAACGTGGTCAACGGCGACAGGGAGGCCGTCGACAGGTTGCTCGACCACCCCGACATCGCTGCGGTGTCGTTCGTGGGCTCCACCCCTGTCGCACGGCACATCCATGACACCGCGTCGCGCAACGGCAAGCGCGTGCAGGCACTCGGCGGTGCGAAGAACCACATGCTCGTGCTGCCCGATGCCGACCTCGACATGGCCGCCGATGCCGCGGTCAGCGCGGCCTACGGCTCGGCGGGCGAGCGCTGCATGGCGATCTCCGTGCTGCTGTGCGTGGACTCCGTTGCCGACGAGCTCATCGCGAAGGTGCGCGAGCGCATCCCCGCGATCAGGGTGGGCCCGGCCAGCGACCCCGCGAACGAGATGGGGCCGCTGATCTCCGCGGAGCACCGCGACCGTGTGGTGGGTTACATCGCCGGCGCCGAGGCCGAGGGGGCGAAGGTGGTGGTGGACGGCCGCGAGGGTGTGCCCCGCGAGGGCTTCTTCGTGAACCCCACCATCCTCGACCGGGTCGAGCCCGGCATGCGCTGCTACGACGACGAGATCTTCGGTCCGGTGCTGAGCGTGGTGCGCGTCCCCGGTTACGAGGAGGGGCTCGCCACGATCAACGCGAACCCGTACGGCAACGGGGTCGCGTTGTTCACCCGCGACGGGGGTGCGGCGCGCGACTTCGAGAACCGCGTGACCGTGGGCATGGTGGGCATCAACGTGCCGATCCCCGTGCCGGTGTCGTACTACTCGTTCGGCGGCTGGAAGAACAGCCTCTTCGGCGACCACCACATGTACGGGCCCGAGGGCATCAACTTCTTCACCCGCACGAAGGTGGTCACCACCCGCTGGCCCGACCCGCGCACGTCGCGGGTCGACCTCGGTTTCCCGCAGAACCGCTGACGCGGGGCTCCCGGCAGGGAGGCCGCGTCAGGAGCAGTAGACGTCGGCGAGGTCGAGCACCTCGTCGATGATGGCGAGCCCCTCGCGCACCTGCTCCACCGGGGTGTTCACGGGCGGCGCCACGTGCATGCGGTTGAAGTGGGTGAAGGGCCACAGCCCGCGTGCCTTGCAGGCAGCCACGAGGTCGTTCATCGGCTTTGCGGCCTCGCCCGCGGCGTTGAACGGCACCAGCATCTCGCGCGTCCTGCGGTTGCGCACCAGCTCGATGGCCCAGAACACGCCGATGCCGCGGACGTCGCCCACGCTCGGGTGGCGCTCCTTCATGCGCTGCAGCTCGGGACCGATCACGTCGGTGCCGAGCATGCGGGCATGCTCGATGATGCCCTCCTCGCGGAAGATGTTGATCGAGGCCACTGCGGTGGCGCACGCGAGCGGGTGGCCGGAGTAGGTGAGACCGCCGGGGAACTGCCGGTCGCGGAAGGTGGCAGAGATGCGGTCGGAGATCGCCACGCCGCCGAGGGGAACGTATCCGGAGTTCACGCCCTTGGCGAAGCAGATGAGGTCGGGTGCGACGTCCCAGTGGTCGACCGCGAACCACTCGCCGCAGCGGCCGAACCCCGACATGACCTCATCGAGGATCATCACGATGCCGTGCCGGTCGCAGATGTCGCGCACGCCCTGGAGGTAGCCGGGGGGCGGCACGAGGATGCCGTTCGTGCCCACGACGGTCTCGAGCATGACCGCCGCGACGAACTGGGGGCCCTCCACCATGATCACGTCCTCGAGGTGCGCGAGCGCACGCTGCGTCTCCTCGGCCTCGTCGGCGGAGTGGAATGCGGAGCGGTACGGGTACGGGCCCCAGAACTTCACGATGCCGGGCATCGCGGGCTCGGCCGGCCAGCGGCGGGGGTCGCCGGTGAGCTGTATCGCCCCGCCGGTGGCACCGTGGTAGCTGCGGTACGTGGTGAGCACCTTGTGGCGGCCGGTGTGCAGACGCGCCATCCGCATCGCGTTCTCGGTGGCCTCGGCCCCGCCGTTCGTGAAGAACACCATGTTGAGGTCCCCGGGTGCGATCTCGGCGATGAGGCGGGCGGCCTCGCTGCGCGCCTCGTTCGCGTGGAACGGCGCGACGGTGCAGAGCAGGTCGGCCTGCTCCTTCAGTGCCGCGACCAGCTTCGGGTGCTGGTGGCCGATGTTCACGTTCAGCAGCTGGCTGGAAAAGTCGAGGTAGCGCTTGCCGTCCTCGTCCCAGAACTCGGAGCCCTGTGCACGTGCGACCACGAGCGGGTTGATGGCCCCCTGTGCCGACCATGAATGGAACACATGCTTGCGGTCATTGACGAAAGCGTCCGACCTGCGCGACTCGACCGATGTCATGGCAGGAGCCTAGTTGTGCCCGTGCGCCCGCCGGCCCGGGGGAAGAGGGTCCATTCGGGGCACCCCGCGGCCACGGACGTACTGTGGCGACATGGCAGGGGGCAGACCACAGAGACTCATCGACAACATGCGCGGGGTGCGCTACGGCGAGGTGCTGGCCGTGTTCCTGCGCGAGGGGAAACTTCAGGCCGAGGTGTACGGCACGCAGATGCTGAACGACTGCCCGCAGGAGCTGTGGCAGACGCTCGTCGCCGACGAGATTGCGCGGGAGATGGGTGCAGCGTTCGTGAAACTGAACGGCCCTCGCCACTGGCTGCTCGACGGTCTCGGCACGAAGGTGGCCCCGGTGGAACCGGTGCTGCGCGAGTTCAACGGCCTGCTGATGCGGCGCATCGCCCTTGTCGACCTGGGTGACGGGCTGCAGGGTGCGCCGTACACGGGACGCGCGGTCGACCGTGGCGCGACCTTCTTCTGGGATGCCGGCAAGCCGGTGTACGAACTCGTCGACCCGCAGGGCACCGCGTACGTGATGCAGGCACTGTGCATCGGGGTCGACCCCGGGATGAACGACCCCGAGGTGCTCGCGAACCTCGGGAGCCGCCTCTCGCTGCCCACCGGGTGGTCGTACCGCGTGCGGGTTCCCGACACCGAGCTCGTCAGTGACACCACCACCCACGTCGCGACCGTGCTGCAGGACGAGTTCGAGAACTCCTACACGCTCATCACTTCCTCCTGACGCACGCACCACCGCTACTGTCGCCGCGTGGAAGAGTTCGCTGCTGTCATCCGCCGCATCGAGGACTGCGCGACCGAGGCCTGGACCGACCCGGAGCGGGGCCTTGTGGAGTGGTGGACACTCTTCAGCTCCGACCGCACACCGACATCACAGTTGACCGCGGGAATCGCGGAGCTGCCCGTCGGTGCCCCGCGGCCGCCGCGGGGGCACATGCACGCGCACGCGGAGCTGTACTACTTCGTCTCGGGCAGCGGTGAGGTCACCGTGAACGGCGTGACCCGCCCGGTGTCGGTGGGCGATGCCGTCCTGATCCCCGGCAATGCGGAACACCTGGCGTACAACACCGGCGGTGAGCCGTTGCGGCTGCTCTACGTGTTCGCCGCCGATTCCTTCGCCGACATCAAATACGAGTTCCCCCGGTGAGCGAACGGCCCATGCTGCCGCGGCAGGTGACCTTCGAGCGCGAGGCCGCGCTCGCCCTCAGCGAGATCCTCGGGATCATCACCGACCAGTTGATGGAAGGGATGATGCAGGCACGCTGGGATGCTGAGCACGTGATCGACCTCCAGCTGCGGCTGCACGACGCCACCGACGGCGAGGAGATCACCATGGGTATCGATGACGCGGCGCTGTTGCTGGACGGCATGGCCTTCACCGAGGTGATGTCGGTGGAGTTCCCGTTCTTCGACATGGTGCAGTGGACGAGCGATTTCGTCACGGGCGAGCTGCGTTCCCACTGGAGCGAGGACGAGTGGCGCGCGTTCGCCGCGCGCTGACCGTCCTGCCCGCTCCCGTGCGTCGCTAACCGGAGATGATGCTGCGGGCGGTGGCCCGTGCGGCCTCGGCAATCTCGCCGAGGTGCCGTGCGGAGGCGAGACCTGCGGAG
>JBJTFB010000193.1:0-3534 GCA_046093205.1 Acidimicrobiales bacterium | reverse complement strand
CGTGTCACCCGAAGTTGCCGACGACAACGACATCGCCGGGGTGGTGTCCGAGGTGACATTGTCGGTCGACGACGAACCCGAGTCGGACGCCGCCACCAGGTCAGGAGCCTCAGGGGCCGCAGGAGCCGAGGTGTCGATTGTGATCGGCAGGCCGGCACTCGCTGCCGACGTGTTGCCGACGGAGTCGGTACGGGTCGCACTGACGGTCCATGTGCCGTCGGTGAGAGCCGGCAGATCGCATGAAGTGGACGGATGAGTGAACGTGCAGGTCAGCGATGTCCCGTCCTTCGTGGCGGTGACAGTGGTGGTGTCACCGGCTGCGCCCCCGCTCGAGGACATCGTTGGTGTGCTGTCCGAGGTGATGTTGTCGGTCGTGGAGGAACCGGAGTCCGAGGCGGCCGAAAGGTCGGGAACCCCGGGCACGGCCGGTGCCGTGAGATCGATGGTGACGGTGGTGCCGGCCGACGATGTCGAGGGACCGATCGTGCCGGTGGATGTCGTCACAGAGTTGCTGCCCAGGGTGGGTATGAGCGTCCCCTCGACACATCCGGTGACGGCAACAGTGAACACGGTCGCCGTGCCCACCGTCGGACTCGTGACGAAACTGCAACCCGCAGTCCCTGCATTGGTGACATCCCCGTTGGCCACCGTCGTCGCGTCCACTGCGGAACTGAACGTCAGTGTGTAGGTGAACGCGGTGCTGTTGGTTGGGCTCGCCGTCGCGGTGGTGAATGAGTCAACCTGGAAGACGACGTAACTCAGCGCGACGAGGCCATCCCCTCCGGAACCACTCGCTTGGCACGCTTGACCGCCGCCGCCACCACCACCGAATCCAGTCGTGGCGGCACCACCGACGCCACCACCGCCGTTGCCCGCATTCGTGCCACCCGCCCCTCCGGACCCGTGCCAGCCGCCGCCACCACCACTCGATCCATGGATCCGCGCGGTACCCGCGAACGTCACACTCGTTCCCGTGGTGCCGGGACGGCCGTTCAGGTCGTACTCACCGGTGTTGCCGCCGTAGTTGCCCCACGCGCCTCGCCCACCGTTCTTGCCCGTCGCACTCGTGGTCGCCACCACACCGGACAACGTCACCGCGCCGCCGATTCCCGGGTCACCTGACCCCGCTCCGTAATCGATGCCGTTGCCGAACCCACCCGACGTCCCTCCCGCCGCAGTGATTGACTTCGTCGGCCATGACAAGACTGACGAGGTGCCCGCGTTACCGGTGCCCGCGACGGCACACGTTCCGCTCTTTCCCGCACCTCCTGTTCCGACCGTCACTGTCAGCGTCGTGCCCGCAGCAATCGCGAGCCCGGACGAGTAATAGAGACCGCCACCGCCACCGCCACCGCCGCGGTCATAACCACCACCGCCACCGGCACCAGAAACCAGCACCTCCACGTTGCCGACGACACCGGACGGCAGAACCCACGTGCACGCAGAGCCAGAGGTGAATGTTGAGATGGTGCGGGTCACACCGGCCACAACCGCCGATGACGACGATGGACTGCAGGCTGCAGCTTGCGCGGGCCCGGAGGTCGCGACAAGCACCGTTGTTGCGGATACTGCCGTCGCAGCAACGAGCAGACTCGCCATGAGCCAGAACGCTCTGATTGATCTCGGGCGCGTGCTCACGTGTGGAAAATGGTAGGAATGTCGCAGGAAGCGGGAATCGCGTTACCGAAGTAAGAAACTTTCTTCTCCCAGGACCTCGCCACCGCCCCACCGGCGCGTCCCTGCGAGACTTCATTGATGCACAGGAAGGTTGCCCTGCTCTCGTGCATCATTGCCGGGTTGCTCGTCACCGCGTGTGGAAGCGACCCGGTGTCGCGGGTGATCTCCGTTCCCGCCGACGCAGTCACCATCCAGGAGGCCGTCGATGACGCGAGACCCGGTGACATCGTGGAGATATCCCCCGGCACCTACAGGGAGTCGGTGAAGGTCACCACGGCGGGCATCGTGATCAGGGGCACCGACCGCAATGCGGTGGTTCTCGACGGCGGCGACTCACTCGCGAACGGGATCTACGTGGCAGCCGACGGTGTGCGTGTGGAGAACCTCACGGTGCACTCGTACACGCAGAACGGCGTGGTGTTCAACGGCATCGATGCGGCGTCGGGAACCGGCGGTGTCGACCCCGGCACCGCCTACGGGACAGAGGGACAATCACTCGACGGGTACGAGGTTCGCTATGTCACCGCCTACAACAACGGTCTGTACGGCATCTATGCGTTCGCCTCGGTGAATGGCCTCATCGAGCATTCGTATGCCTCGGGCCATCCGGACTCGGGGATCTACGTGGGTCAGTGCCGCCCATGCAATGCGGTGGTCCGGCGGAACACATCGGAGCTGAACGCCATCGGCTACTACGGCACCAACGCCTCGGGGGACGTGTGGGTGATCGAGTCCACGTGGCGCCGCAACCGTCTGGGAATCGCGCCGAACTCGCAGGAGATGGAGAAACTCGCCCCGCAGGAGGGCACGACGGTGGCCGGCAACACCGTCATCGGGAACAACGACCCCGCTGCCCCGGCGATCAAGGAGGGGTTCTTCGGAGGCGGCATCGTGGTGGGCGGCGGCTCGCGCAATGTCGTCGTCCGCAACCGGGTCGAGAATCACACGTACGCGGGCATTGCGGTCATCGACTTCAACAGGTTCACACCGCTCGGCAACCGCATCGAGAACAACACACTGTCGGGCAACAGGACAGACCTCATGTACCGGGTCACGGGTGACACAACCGGCGGTGGCAACTGCTTCACAGGCAACACATTCGCCGTGTCGGCCCCTGCCGACATCGAGACGGTTCTCGCCTGTGGCGGCACCCCCGGAAAGGTGCCTTCGCCTGACGTGAAACAACCGGTCCCGCCGCCCGACGTGGATCACCGCAACGTTGCGGTTCCCCCTGCACAGGAGAACATGCCTGCGGACGGGTTCGACCGTCCCGCCGGAACCGCGCCGTTCGTGAGGCCCGACCTCACCTCGATCACGCTGCCGTGATGTGCGGGCGGGTCACACCCGCCACTCGAGAACGTTGAACGCACCGAGCCCCGTGGGGTCGAGCAGTGCCTCCGCCTCGGCGACACGGCTGCGCAGGCGCACCGCGGCAAGCGTGGGAGAGGCTGCGTGCTCACGCCAGTAGGCACGGCCCTCCTCCACCAGCGCATCGATGCCCCACAGCTGCAGGAACTGTGCCTGCGTGCGCACGGCATCGGGCCGGCGCACCGCCGCCAGTTGGTCCACCATCACCTGGGCCGTGATGTCCTGTCCCCCGGGGTTGCGCAGGTAGTGGCCGCCCTTCTCGTGTCCCGCGTACGTGCGCAGCCACTCCCGCCACGGCACTGCGGCGGCCTGCACGGTGGTCGCGGTGCAGTAGTCGATCACCACCAGCGACCCCGCCGACAGCGATGCGAGCGCGCCGGCAAGCCACGCGGCCGCATCGTGCTGCACCGGCACACGGGCACCGTGCGGCGCACCACCGCGCAGGGGGAAGCCGGGCTCCCCGGCCACCAGTTCCTCGGCGAATCCCTC
>JBJTFB010000192.1:0-10480 GCA_046093205.1 Acidimicrobiales bacterium | reverse complement strand
GTCCTTCGGTGGGTCGAGCGGATTGTCGACCGTGCGGTCGACCTGGCGGAACGCCTGCCACCGCAGCCCGTTCAATGCCGCCCGCGAGTCGGCACCGGCCTTCTCGCACACCGTCGCGCGGCACGAGGGAGGACCGTCACTGCGCCGCGGGACGATCGGCCCTCGCCGGGCCGGCGGTGGTTCCGTAGCGTCGCCCTTCATGGGTCTCCATAGGTTGCAGGCGGTCGTTGCCGTGGTGTTCACGTTGGTGGCGGGTGTCGCCGGCTGTGCCGAGCGGGTCACGCACGAACGCGGCAAGGTTCTCACCACCGAGGAACTCGCCGGAACACTGCTGGAACCCGGGGACCTGAGCGGGAAGTGGACGGTGAACACGGGCCCCGAGGGTGCGGACCTGTCGACTTCGGGCGTGATCACCGATGCGAACCGTGACCAGCTGCCGCAGTTCGAGGTGTGCGAGAAGGCCGGTGCCGACTCGCGGGCGGCATTGAACGGGCTGCGGTGGCAGGCGTTCCGCCAGGTCGACCGCACGGTCGACAATCCGCTCGACCCACCGAAGGACCGTGAGGGTCACATGGAGTTCGTGCAACAGTGGCTGATCTCGGGTGACGCCGACGAACTCGCGACTCTGTTCGACACGATTGAGCCCGCCTTCACGGAATGCCACGGTGACATCCCTGCCGGCGAGGAAGGCCCGGGCACGGTCGTCGAGGCACTCATCAAGCCTGCCGGTGACCAACATGTCGCAGCCCTCACCCGCATTGAGGAGGCGGGCGGCATTGGAACATGGAACATCTACACCGTCTTCGTGCGCGCCGGCACGGTGCTGATGGGCCTCACCATTGTTGACATCGTGCTCGGCGACATACCGACGGAGATCGAGATTCCCGACGTGGACCGCATGGTCGAGGCGGCAGTCGACCGGTTCTGAGCATGTGTGGCATTGCCTCCGCCGCGGGCAGTGAGGCATGTGCCTTGAGTGTTGGTTCCCGATTCCGCACGCTTGTTCACGGGCGGCATGTGTCGCCCGCTCGATGAGGAGGCAACCCCCATGAAGAAGAACAAGCGCAGACTCAGGATCGCTGCGGCAGCCGTTGCGGCAGGCGCCCTCGGGGCACTGGCCCCTGCAGTGACGAATGCCGCGGTTCCCACGATGATGCAGGATGACGGCGCGTACGTACGGCTGCTCGGCAGCCCCGCCGACGGCACCGCGAAGTTCCAGTTCGGGTGGTCGGCGTCCACCCCCGCGTCGGCCGCCGCCGGGTACTGGGTGGGTCTGTACGACGTGACGAACAGTCACTACGAGTGGGCGTACGACACAGGTGCTGTCGACCTGCCCGATGAGTTCTTCCGCAACGCACGTCCCACGGCCGACCTGCCGAACGGCAACTACAAGGTGGTGTTCTTCGTGCGCGCCGGGTACGGACCCGCCACGAACATCTCGGAGATCGAGTTTCCGTTCACAGTGACCAACTCGATGATGTAGCCGCGCACACGCGCAACAGGGGGGAGTGCAACACGGGTCACAATCGGCCCTCTGGGTGACGCGAAGGACGGCTGGTACTCTCTGGCCGACAATGGCGCTGTTCCCCTCGGTTGTCGCCCATTTCGTGGCCGGAGCCCTGCTCCTCTTCGGGCTCCGCCGCCGACCCGCCATTGGTGCCGTCGTGGGCCTCGTGGTGCTCGCGGCCACGGCGGTCACCGTGGCATCGCGGGGCATCGGTGCGAAGGAGCCCGTGGCCGAGACGGTCGGGTGGCTCTCTACCCTCGGGTTCGACCTCTCGTTCCGCCTCGACGGCTTCGCGGTGCTGATGTCGCTGGTGGTTCTGGTGCTCGGCTTCGGGGTGCTGCTCTACTCACTGGCGTACTTCGACCACGACGCGACGTACTCCCGCTTCGTCGGGTTGTTCATGGCGTTCGCCGGCTCGATGACGGGTCTGGTGCTTGCATCAGATCTCTTCACGATGTTCGTGTTCTGGGAGCTCACCTCGGTCTGCTCGTTCCTGCTCATCGGCCTGAACGACAGGTCGGAGTCCGCCCGCCAGTCGGCGGTGCGTGCCCTGCTCGTCACCGGTGCGGGTGGCCTGTGCCTGCTCGGCGGTGTCGGGATACTCCAGGTGGAGCTCGGCACCACGTCGTTCGGCGAGCTCGCACGCCTCCAACCCACGGGTGCACTGATGAATGCGGCGATGGTGCTGGTGCTGCTCGGTGCGTTCACGAAGTCGGCACAGTTCCCGTTTCATTTCTGGCTCCCGGGCGCGATGGCCGCGCCGACACCAGTGAGCGCGTACCTGCACTCGGCCACCATGGTGAAGGCCGGCATCGTTCTGCTGGCCCGCACCTCGCCTGCGTTCGGGCAGTCGGGGCTGTGGCGCTGGTGGGTGGTGCTCGCCGGGGTGGTCACCATGGTCGTCGGCGGCTGGAGGGCGCTGCGTCAGACCGACGCGAAACTGCTGCTGGCGCACAGCACGGTGTCGCAACTCGGTCTTCTCACCGTGCTGGTGGGCATCGGCTCGCCGGTTGCTCTCTATGCCGGCGTGGCGCACCTGCTTGCACACGCGGTGTTCAAGGTTGCGTTGTTCCTCGGCATCGGCGTGATCGACCACGAAATCGGCACGCGGGAGGTCACCCGACTCGGCGAGGCCCGCGCGCGCGCACCCTTCGTTGTTGCCGCCATCGGGGCGTCCACCCTGTCGATGGCGGGAGTCATCCCGCTGTTCGGCTTCGTCACGAAGGAGAAGGCACTCGTTGCGTTGCTCGATGCCGACTTCGGTGCAGTGGGTGGCGTGGCGCTGGCGGGTGTGGTGCTCGGTTCTGTTCTGTCGGTTGCCTACAGCGTGCGGCTGTTGCACGCGCTGGTGGTTCGGCCAGTTGGGCGCGGTGTGCAGCACGACGATGCCGGGCACCACGGCTCGGTTGCATCCCGGCTCGCCCTCGGTGCACCGGTGGTCACCGCGGCCACTGCGTCGATTCTGTTCGGCCTCTTTGCGTCCGTCGTGGGCGGATGGCTCGCCGCGCCGGCGAAGTCGCTCGATGTCGCTGCCAAGGGGAAGTTGCTCCTGTGGGCCGGCGTAAACACTGCTCTCCTCATCTCCGTTGCGGTCATCGCGGTGGGGGCCGTGATCGGCTGGCGTGCACCGCTCGCGGTGACCGGCCACCGTGGCTCGCGGGGGGAGCGCACCTTCGACACCGTGTACGACGCGACTCTTGCCGCCTCCAAGCGCATCACGAGGGTGACCCAGCCCGGTTCCCTCCCGCTGTATGTCACGGTCACCGTGCTCATCGTTGCCGCCGTCGCGGGGGCATCACTCATCACCGGCGGCATGCCCGCCTTCGACGGCTTCGTCGCCGACTCGCCACTCACCATTGCCGTCACGCTGCTCACCGTGGTGGTGTCGGTCGGTGTCGCCGCGGTGTCGCTGCGTTTCACCGCTGCGGTGTTCCTCGGTGGGGTCGGATACGGCGTGGCAGTGCTGTTCCTCATGCGCGGCGCGCCCGACCTCGCGCTCACCCAGGTGCTGGTGGAGACGCTCACCATTGTGATCTTCCTGCTGGCGATGCGCTCGATGCCACGGTCGTTCGCGCCGGCCCCGAGCTGGGCGCCCGTGCCGGTGCGCGTGGCGGTGTCCGTGGCGGTCGGTGTGGTGATTCCACTGCTGGTGATGGCGGTGCACGGCGCACGTACCGCACCATCGGTTGCCGAGGACTACTTCGCCCGTTCCGTCGGTGAGGCGGGCGGTGCGAACGTGGTGAATGTGATCCTGGTGGACTTCCGCGGTTTCGACACCATGGGCGAGATCACGGTGCTTGCGGTCGCCGCTCTCGGCGTGGTGAACCTTGTGCGCGCAGCGGAGCGACACCGCCGTCCCGCAGCGGCCGGGGGCACGTCACCGGACACGACCGCGCAGGCCGCGGGGGAGGGGATGCGGGGATGTTCCGCCGTTCCGTGATCCTCGTTGAGCTCGTGGACCGTTGGCTCTCGAAGGTGGCTGGGCTCGTCGCGCTGTATCTCACGGTCCGCGGCCACAACTCACCCGGTGGCGGTTTCGCCGGGGGGCTCGTGCTCGGTGGTGTGTTCGTGCTGCAGTTCCTGACGGGCCGGGAACCCCACCTGCGGCACCGCCCGATCCGCCGTCCCACCGCATTGCTCGGTGCCGGTCTCCTGCTCGCGCTCGCCACCACTGTCGCGCCACTCGCAGTGGATGCCACCCCGCTGGAGTCCCACATCTGGAAACTCGACGTCCCGCTCATCGGCGAGGTGAAAGTTGTGTCGTCGATGTTTTTCGACCTGGGGGTGTTCCTCGTGGTCGTCGCCGTGGTGCTGATGGTGCTGCTGTCGCTCGGTGCGCGCGGGGCGATGCTGGTCGGCGACGACGGGGGAGAGGCATCGTGAGCCCGTCGCTTCTTCTTCTCGTCGGTGTTCTCTTCGCCGTCGGCACGTACCTGTTGATGGAGCGCTCGCTCACACGGGTGGCCCTCGGCGTCGGCGTGCTCGGCAACGGTGTGAACGTGCTGATCGTGGCGGCAGGCAGCAGACCTGCCCAGGCACCGATCATCGGGCGCGAGGGCGAGCTCACCGACCCCCTCCCGCAGGCCCTCGTCCTCACTGCCATCGTGATCGGCTTCGCGCTCCTGTCATTTGTGCTCGCCCTCGCCTGGCGCAACTGGACGATCACCGGCAACGACGAGGTCGAGGACGACCTCGAGGACCGACTGGTCGCCCGCCGCGCCGAGCGGAGCATCAAGCCCGGTGACACCCCCCACCACGAGGACGTCGACCAATGAGCACCATGGTCTCGCGTCCCGTTCTTGTGCCGCTCGTGGCCGCTGCCGTCACGCTTCTGTTCCGTCGGCTCTCGGTGCAGCGAACGGTGAGCTTCGTTGCGCTCGGCGTGTCGCTGGCTGCCTCCGTGGTCACGTTCGTGCGGCTGTGGGACGACGGTGTGATCCGCGTCGTGCGCATGAGCGGCTGGCCAGGTTCGTTCGCGATCACCCTGGTGGCCGACCGTCTCTCCTCGGCGATGGTGCTGGTGGCAACCGTGGTGGTGACGGTCGTGCTCGCGTATGCCGCGGGCCAGCGCGCACCCGACGAGCGGTCGGCGTTCTACCACCCCGTCTACATGGTGATGACGGCCGGCATTGCGCAGGCGTTCCTCGCGGGTGACCTCTTCAACCTGTTCGTTGCCTTCGAGATCCTCCTCATGGCCAGCTACGTGCTTCTCACCCTCGAGGGGACGGACGCACAGGTGCGCTCGGGCACCACCTACGTGGTGCTGAACATCCTCGAGTCGATGGTTCTCCTGATGGCGATCGGGCTCGTCTTTGCGGCGACCGGCACGGTGAGCATGGCCGAACTGCCGGCGCGCCTGGCAGAACTCCCCGACGGGGTGCGGATGGGACTGCATCTGCTCCTTCTGGTGGCATTCGGGATCAAGGCCGCGGTGTTCCCGCTGTTCTTCTGGCTGCCGGACTCCTATCCCACCGCACCGTCGTCGGTGAGCGCCGTGTTCGCCGGCCTGCTCACGAAGGTGGGCGTGTACTGCCTCATCCGCACGCAGACGCTGCTGTTCCCCGGCGAGCTGCGCGAGGTCGTGATCACGATCGGTGCGGCCACGATGCTTGTCGGGGTCATCGGTGCCATCTCGCACCGCGACATGAAGCGGATCCTCTCGTTCCACATCGTGTCCCAGATCGGCTACATGGTGTTCGGTCTCGGCATCGGCGGTGCGACCGCCGTTGCGGCGACGATCTTCTATCTCATCCACCACATCCCCGTGAAGAAGTCGCTGTTCCTCGTGGAGGGCATCGTCGAGGCCGACACCGGCAGCAGCACCGGGGAGGGAATCAGCGGGATGGCCCGTCGTTCGCCCGCGCTCGCACTCTTGTTCCTCGTGCCGGCGCTGAGCCTTGCCGGGCTGCCGCCCTTCTCCGGTTTCCTCGCCAAGTTCGCGATCGTGCGTGCCGGGGTCGTCGATGCGCAGTGGGTCGGTGTGGCCGTTGCGCTCGTGGTGAGCCTGCTCACTTTGGTGTCCATGGTGAAGATCTGGGTCGGGGTGTTCTGGGGCGACATCCAGCCGTCGGCGAATGCGGGCTCGGCAGGGGTGATGAGCAGCCACCGCACGATGGGGCTCTCCACCGCCGCCATCGTCGGACTGTCGCTCGCCATCGCCGTGGCGGCGGGTCCGCTCTACCGGTACGCAACGGCCGCCGCCGAGCAACTGCTCGATGTCGCCGGGTATGTGAGGGCGGTGAGGTCGTCATGATCCCCAGGTCGCTTGCCCTGCTCGTGCTGTGGGTCGCCATGTGGGGCGAGCTGTCGGTTGCGAACATCGCCTCGGGCCTCGCTGCCGTGGCGGTGGTGACATGGATGTTCGCCGAGCGATCGGGGGCCACCTACACGCTGCGGCCATGGGGTGGTTTGCGGCTGCTCGTGTTCGTGGGCCGCAGCCTGGTGACCTCGAGCGCGCGCGTGCTGTGGGCCGTTCTGTTCCCCACGCCGTCGCGCACGGAGACCTCCGTGCGGAGGGTCACCCTGCAGCGCGGTTCGGTGTTCGTGGGCGCAATCGTGGCCAATGCCATCACGCTCACTCCGGGAACCATGACCCTCGATCTCGACCCCGACACGCTCGAGTTGCAGGTGCACGTGCTCGGCGCCGTGGAGCCGGGGGCATTCCGCGAGGAGGTGCTCGACCTCGAGCGCCGAGTGGCCGGGGCCGTGCGGGAGAGGAGCAGGTTGTGAACGTTCTCGGCGGCATCGCGCTCGTTGTGCTGGTGCTGGCCGGGGTGCTGACGGTGGCGCGCATCGTGCGCCCGAGCAGCCTGGGCGACCGTGCCGTCGCCTTCGACCTCCTCACCACCGTCATCACCTGCGGCCTGTTGGTGCCGGCGGCCGGCGCCGGCGACGGCCTCCCGCTCGATCTCGCGGTGCTGCTCGGTCTGCTCGGGTTCCTCGCATCGGTGACCGTGGCGCGGTTCATCGAGTCACGTGAGGGGGAGGACCGGTGAGCGGCATGCTCGACACCATCGTGGATGTCGTGTCGGCGGCATGTTTCGTCGCCGGTTCGTTGCTCGCACTCGTTGCCTCGGTTGCCCTCCATCGTCTCGGCAGCACGCGTGCACGCATGCACGCCACCACGAAGCCGGCAACTCTCGGTGTGGCACTGTGCGCACTCGGCGCTGTTCTGCAACTGGACGACGTGAACAACGTCACGAAGGTGGTGGTGATTGTCGTGCTGCAGCTTGTCGGTGCTCCGATCGGGGCGCATCTCCTCGGTCGTTCGGTGGGCGGAAAGTAGCCTCCCGGGATGGATCTCCTCACCATCGTTTATCTCGTCATCGGGGTCGTGTGCCTCGTGTTCGGCGCGGAATGGCTGGTGCGCGGTGCATCCACCGTGGCCACGAAACTCGGCGTGGCGCCGATCGTGGTGGGGCTCACCGTTGTTGCCTTCGGAACCAGTGCACCCGAGCTTGCGGTGTCGGTGAGCGGTGCGCTCTCTGGCAACGCCGACGTCGCCATCGGCAACGTGGTGGGCAGCAACACCTTCAACATTCTCTTCATCCTCGGTTTGTCGGCGGCCATCAGCGGGCTCGCCATCGAGCAACGTCTGCTCCGCTTCGACATCCCGTTGCTGATTGTCATCTCGATTGTTTGCTACGTGCTGATTCTCGACGACTCCGTCAGCCGCATCGAGGGGGTGGTGCTGTTCGCGGGCATCATCGCCTACACCGTGTGGCTGCTGCGCGGCGCCCGCAAGGGCGACATCCCCGCTGTCGAGACCGAGTACGCACAGGCAATCGAGGCGGTGGAGAAACCCGGGTTCAGGAAGTCACTCACCTTCCAGGTGGGGCTGATTCTCGTGGGCCTCGGGCTGCTCGTGCTGGGCTCGCAGCTGCTCGTGAACTCGGCCACAGAGATTGCCACTGCTCTCGGCGTGAGCGATCTGGTGATCGGTCTCACGGTGGTGGCCGCCGGCACCTCGCTGCCCGAGCTCGCGACCTCCGTGATGGCGGCGGTCCGCGGACAGCGCGACATTGCCGTTGGCAACGTGGTCGGCTCGAACATCTTCAACCTGTTGTGCGTGCTCGGAGCATCGTCTGCGGTGTCGTCGAACGGGGTGTCGGTGAACAGCGAGGTCGTCAATCTCGACTTCCCTGTGATGCTCGCTGCCACCGTCGTGCTGCTGCCGATCTGCTGGAACGGCTTCATGGTGAAGAAGTGGGAGGGTGGGCTCCTCGCCGCGTTCTACGTGGCGTATGTGGTGTACCTGGTGATGGAAGCCGGCGACAGCACCGCCCCCGGGCAGTTCCGCGCGGCGATGATGATCATCGTGCCGCTCGTGATGATGGTGTACTTCGCGGCCGGCTTCCAGGGATGGCGCCGCCACCGCGTCACCCAGCGCGCCTGACCCTCAGCCCCGGGTGACCGCGAACCAGCGGTTCTCGTTGTCGGGGAAAGCGAACGAGGCGACACCCGAGTGCTCGCCGACCTCAGTTGTCTGCACTCCCTTGGCCACGAGCGCGGCGCGGGTTGCGTCCAGGTCGTCCACATGGAAGGCAATCGACGGTGTCGCAAGGTCAAGACCGTCGGGGTTGTCCTGCATCAGCGCAAGTGGCACAAGCTCGAAGGCGAACTGCTGATCGGCGAACCCGACCTTCGCGACAGGGAACCCACCGGCATCAACGCGGCTCTTCTCGACCATGCCGACCTGCTCGGTCCAGAAGCGCACGCACGCCTCGGGGTCATTCACATACAGCACCACGTACCCGACACGCATCGGCCACTCCCGTTCCTTCGGCTGTCCAACAGCCAGCTCCCGAGACTAGGCGCGGGTGCGCACGGAACCCGTGTGGTGGAGCTGGGGGGAATCGAACCCCCGTCCATCAGGCGTTGCGCGCCCGCGATACGACCATTCCCGCTTCGGTGCTCACGCAACACCACCGGCGGGTCGACTGCTCATTTCTGAACCGCGTGCCGTCTTTCCGACATGTCAGCGTTCTTTCCTGCCGTCAGCTGTCTTTCCCGCCGTCATCCTCCGCTTCTGTTGCCGGGCTGCGGTGGATCGGCCCCGTGCGCCATTGCTGGTCACGATGTCTCTCTACGACGGATTAGGCCGCGAGAGCGAACTGCTCGTTGGCAATTCTGTTGGTTGCCCCGTTTAGGGAGTCTGAGCAACTCCGGTCGCACGTACGAACAACGAAACTGGTGTCGAAACCTGTCAGCCCCGTGATCGGTTGTGTGCTGGCAGTGTACGGCAGGGGTGCGTGGGAACGGTTCCCATCTCTCAGGTCGTGCCCTTGCGGGCCCGAGTTGCTGTCATTCAGGTCTTGCCCTTGCGGGCCCGACCGAGCGCCCGCTCGATCTCGCGCTGGCTGTCACGTTCGGCAATCGCCTGGCGCTTGTCCTCACGCTTGCGTCCGCGCGCCAGGGCCAGTTCCACCTTCACCTTGCCGTCCACCAGCCGGAATGACAGCGGCACGAGGGCCAGGCGCTCCTTGGCCACGCGGGCGGCGAGGCGGCTGATCTCCTCGCGGTGCAGCAGAAGTTTGCGGGCCCGGTCGGGGTCGTGCGAGCCCACGCCGACGGCGTACTTGTAGGGAGGGATGTGCACCCCGTCCAGCCACACCTCGCCGTCGATCACGCGGGCGAAGGAGTCCACGATCTTGGCCTCGCCGGCGCGAAGGCTCTTCACCTCGCTTCCGTGCAGCACGATGCCCGCCTCGACCACGTCGAGAATCGCGTAGTCGTGGCGTGCCTTTCTGTTGCTCGCAAGCACGGTGTCGGGGGCCTTGGCCATAGGGCTGAATGAGCGTAGCGGTAGCCTCCGTGGGCGATGCCCGGCACCGATGCACCGAGATTCCTCCTTCCCCCGGAGGCAATCGACGCGATGGGTGCCCACGCGCTCGAGTGTTTCCCCGAGGAGTGCTGCGGTCTGCTGGTGGGTGTGCGCGGGGAGAATCGGGCAGTGAGGTTTGTGCCGCTCACGAACGCCGCGCACTCGGCGCGGGTGTACACACTGGATCCGAAGGAGCACCTGCGCGCCGAGCTCGCCGCCGAGGCCGAGGGTCTCGAGGTCGTGGGGGTGGTGCACAGCCACACCCACACCGAGGCATACCCGAGCCCCACGGACGTTGCCCAGGCCGTGGACCCCGGGTGGCACTACGTGATCGTCACGCTGGCCCGGAATGTTCCCGAGGCGCGCAGCTTCCTCATCACCGACGGCACCATCACCGAGGAGATCCTCGTCACCGCCTGAACGGCCCGGGATGGGCACCTGACAAGGGAAGGGGGTGACATCGCCCCTCCCGATGGTTACAATCCCGACAGGATTTGTCAGGAATACCTGGCTGCAGCATCGGGTTGCAGAGAGGGACGCACCAGCCGGAAGGAGGCCCCATGTCGATCGCGGATGTCCGTCGCAACGGCGGGTCGGTCTTCGTGCTGCAGGGCGCGCTCGACCTCATCGGCAACACCCCCATGGTGGAC
>JBJTFB010000191.1:0-6792 GCA_046093205.1 Acidimicrobiales bacterium | reverse complement strand
AGGTGGGGCAGCAGCTCCTCGCAGCGCTGCGCGGTGCGGCGGTCCTGCCACACGATGGCGCGCGCGGCAGGCTCACCCGTGCGACGGTCCCACGCCACCACCGTCTCGCGCTGGTTCGTGATCCCGATTGCCACAACGGGTTCACCCACCGGACAGCGTGACGACTGGCGTCGCGCGGTCGAGCGGTCGCTGCGCTGGGCGACCGACTGAACCCGGGTGACCGGAACGGGAAGGATCAGGAGAGGTCGCGCGCGAGCAGCGCACACCCGACGGCGCCAGCCGCTGCGCCGAGCAATGCGGGCTCGATGCGCGGCCTCGCCCGGTGCTCCGATGCGTACAGCAACCTGTCGGTCCACCGGCGCACCGGCTCCTCCCACACGTCCCATGCATCCATCACCCCGCCGCCCAGCACCACGACCTCGGGGTCAACGATGTTCGTGAGACTCGCCACACCCACTGCAACCCACCGCGCGAACTCGTCCACGACGGTGAGGGCCGCCGTCTCGCCCCCGCGTGCGGCGTTCACGACCTCCTCGCCGCTGCGGCCACCGCTCATCCTCTTCAGCGCGGACCCCGACGCGTATCGCTCCCAGCATCCGCGCCGGCCGCACGGGCACTCGACCCCGTCTGCCTCCACCGTCATGTGGCCGATCTCGCCGGCGAAGCCGTGCGCACCACGGTGCAGCCGTCCACCCATCACGATCCCGCCGCCGATACCCGTGCCCAGCGCCACCAAGACAGCGTCTCGGGCACCACGCGCGGCACCCACGGTCCACTCACCGTGTGCGGCCGCGGTCGCGTCGTTCTCCACGTGCACGCGTCCTCCGAGCGCGCTCCTCATGCCCGGGCCCACCGGCACGTTCAGTGCGCCGCGCAGGTTCGGCGAGGCCGTGATGACCCCGTCGGGGGTGACGAGCCCCGGGACCCCGACACCCACGGCACGGTTCCCACCCAGTTCGTCCACGATGCCGAGCAGCACGTCGACGAGTTGCACTGCATCGGGTGTGGGCCGACGGGTCTCACGCAGAACCCGCCCTTCAGCATCGACCAGCACACCCAGACACTTCGTGCCGCCGACATCGATGCCGATGGTGGTCATGACTCCGCGCGGGTCTTGAGTTCCTTCACCGTGTCGAGGATGCGCTGCTCGGCGCGCCGCTTCACGAAACCGGGCAGAGGGATGACGAGCTCGATCTCGATCTCGTAGAAGACCTGCGTGCCGCCGTCGACCTCGACGAAGGAGTACGCACCGTCGATGGACCGCATGATGTCACCGCTGACGAGATGCCACGAGAGCCTGTTCGGGGCCTCTGAGTAGTCGTACGAGAGCGTGTAGCGGGTGCTACGACCGAGAGCGGACGCGCGGAACTCCACGAGCGAGGCGCGACCCTGGTCATCACGGCCGCGGATGACGGCTTCCTTCACGTCACGCGCCCACTCGGGGTAGCGCTCGAAATCGAGCGCGACGCCCCAGCACTTCTGCAGGGGTGCGGAGATCAACGTCGTCTGTGCGGCGCGGTCGCTCATGGCTCAATCTTGCCCGTTCGCACCGTCGGCCGGTGGCACCCTCGGCCCTTCAGGGCCCTGCCGGGGCGGGAACGTGCCGTGGAACGCGCCCCACAGACCGTTCAGGCCGAGTCCGAGCATCGGAACGAGAATGCCGAACGCAAGCGTGCTGCCGGGCTTGCCGTCTGTGGACCCCCGCGCGAGCGCACCCCCGATGCCCACGACCGTCTGCACGGCGAGCAGAACGTTCATCCGCACCCACACGGTGCGCGGGGCAATCCCACCGAGCAGGAAGTACAGCTGTGCGACGCCGATTGACTCGGTTCGGCTGCGTTGCACCGCGTTCCAGTAACCCCACAGGAACGCAAAGACGCCGAGAGCAAAACACGCAAGGTCGACAGCGACGGAGACCGCCTTCCACGGTTGGTCGAACACGACAACGGCCGCAGCGGTGGCAACCACGAAGACCGCGGTGAGCACGGCGTTCGTCGTCACGATCACCGCGCCCGGTTGTGCGGCCTGCTGAAGGGCGCCGTCGCTCACTGTCCCGCCCCCAGCACCCCCGCCAGTCGCGAGGACAGCACGCCGTAGTCGAAACCGGCAACCGCGCGAGCCCGCGACTCACGACCCATCGCGGCCCGCAGCCCGTCATCGTCGAGCAGACGCGCGATCTGCACGGCCAGTGCGGCATCGTCGGTGGGGTCAGCCATCACGTGCCCGGTGACACCGTCCACCACGGCCTCTGCCGCACCCCCGCTGTCCCCGGCGATCTGCGGCACGCCGCACGAGGCGGCCTCGACGAACACGATCCCGAAGCCCTCCTGCTCGAGTCCGCCCCACCTGTTGCGGCACATCATCGCGAACACATCGGCGCAGCCGTACAGGAGCGGCAGGTCATCGTGGGCGATCCGACCGAGGAACGTGACGGGCGCACCGGTTTCCGTCGCGATGCGGCGCAGGCGACCCTCGTCGCGGCCCGTGCTGCCGATCACGAGGCGCAGACGCGGACGTGACGGGGCGAGCCTTGCCACCGCACGGATCACCGTGTCGTACCCCTTGCGCGTCACCAGCCTGCTGACCCCGAGCACCACCTCATCGTCGTAGGCGATGCCGAATCGGCTCCGGGCGGACGAGCGAGCCGCCGGGTCGAGCGGCACGAAACGGTTGGTGTCGACACCGGGTGGCACCACCGTGACCGGCAGGGCCCGGCCCGCCGCACGGTCGGCCTCGCGCGCCGGGTACCCGCCCGCGGCGATCACATGGCGCGCACCGCGCAGCACATGGCCGAGCAACTGGCGCGACACCGGCAGCCGGCCGGGCACCGTGACCTCGGCACCGTGGAGCACGACCATGTACGGCAACTTCAGCGACGGCCCCACGAGACCGAGTGGCAGGGCGGGGTCGAGCACCACGAAGTCGGCACCGATCCCGGCCGCGAGCGAGTTGATGCGCTGCACCATCCACGGATGCGGCAGGAGCACCGGCTCGCGGGTGCGTTCCACCCGGAACGCCTGCTCTGCGTCGAAGTCCGCCGCGCCCTCGTGAGGACTCGTGAGCACCGCGAACGAATCGGCGGGAAGCCGGCGGCACCACTCCCACAGGAGCGACTGAATGCCGCCGATCTTCGGCGGGAAGTCGTTGGTGACGAGGAGGTGTCTCATGACGGCTCCCGCAAGGGTGGCAGATGCGCGAGCTCGTCCGCCACACGCGGGTCGGGATCGGTGTGCGGGAGGAGGTGATGCAGTCCGAGACGGGCCGCAGCCCACACCGCATGCGCACGCAGTACCGCCCGCGGGTCCGCGAGCGCCGACGCCAGAGCGCCGTTCACGCGCGGGTCGGACGGGTCGGCCGTGTTGCCGAGCACCACCAGGAGGTTGCGTCGCACCCATGTTGCGTCGCGTTCGTGCACCCACCATCTGTCGCACCGGCGCATCACCTCGCGGTCGTCGGCGGCGAGCAGGGAGAGCACGTCGACCGCGGACTCCGTGACGGTGGTGGTCTCCACCGGTGGCCGGCGTCTCGTGAACGGGCAGGCGGTCTGGCAGTCGTCGCATCCGTAGATGCGGTCACCGAGCGCCACACGGTGCTCGCGCGGGAACACCCCGGGTTTCTGCAGCAGCCACGACAGGCACCTGTTCGCATCGATGACGCCCGGCGACGGTATTGCGTCAGTGGGGCATGCGGGGATGCAACGGTCGCAGGTGCCGCATCCGTCGGCCACCGCGCCCGACACCGGCACGTCGGCGGTGGTGACGATGCAACCCAGCACGAAGAAACTGCCCGCGCCCGGCAGCAGGATGTTGGCGTACTTGCCGTGCCAACCGATGCCCGCGAGCGAGGCCACCTCACGGTCGACGATCGAGTTGTCGTCGGCGAACACGACGGCACGGTGCCCGTCGGTGCGCAACCGTCCCGCCACGACGGTGAGACGTCTCTTCAGCTCGGCGTAGTGGTCGAGCCATGCGTAGCGAGCCACCCGCGCGGTGGGGCCGTCCGGTTCGGGGTCGTTCGGCACGAGGTCGTACCCCATGGCACCCACCAGGACGGTGCGCGCGCCCGGCACCAGCGCCCCGGGGTCGGTCGCTCGCTCGACGTTGTTGTAGGTGAAGCGCATGTCGCTCACGAGTCCGGCAGCGATGCGGCGGTTCATCTCGGCCCTGGCACGCAGCAACGGTGCGGCCGGGGCCGCGCCGAAACGTTCGAGGCCGGCCGCCAGGGCGACATCGGTGAGTTCGGTGAGGTACCGGGCACCCGACGGCGCGTCGGCGGGGACCAGTTTCGGGTTGCGGGGGATCCGGTCAGCCGACGGCACGGTGCCGAAGCGTAGGCACCAGGCCGGCCCGCGCGAGCATGCGCACCTCGCGCAGCTCCTGCAGGCTGAGGATGACGGCGCCGTTGTCGTTGCCGCACAGCACGTTCATCATGCAGTCGTCACAGGCGTCGGAGTTCTGCATGACGCACGTGTCGCACGAGATCATGAGGACCGGGACGTCGCCCGGCCCGAACTGTTCGTTGGTGTGCTGCTCGCGTGTCATGCCCACACCGTGCCGAAAGGGTGTGGCACACTCGGGCGTCAGAGCACCCGCGCACCCTCGAGGTCGACCTGCACGGTGCGCACGGAGGCGTCCTTCGGGAGAGCTGCACCCACGGCCGTCGCCGTGCCCGGGGCGCACGCGAACGCCACTGTGGGGCCCGAACCCGACAACCAGCCGCACAGCGCCCCCGCCCCGACACCGGCATCGAGGGCCTCACGGCAGACGGGTGCAAGCCCGAAACGGACGTCCTGATGGATGCGGTCCCGCACCGCCTCGCGCAGCACCGAGGCGTCACCGGAGGCGATCGCGGCCACCAGCAGGGCGGTGTGCCCGATGTTGAACACGGCATCCGCGAGCGACAGGGTGTCGCCGATGCGGCGACGTGACTCGTTGGTGCTGGTGGTGAACTGCGGCACCCACACCACGAACTCGACGTCGAGGTTCATGGGCACCTGCACAGCATGACCGGCAGTGGTTGCCACCACCCCGCCCAGCAGGGACGCGGCCACGTTGTCGGCGTGGCCCTCCAGTTCGGTGCCGAGTTCCAGCGCCGTCGAAGACCCCTTGTCCCACGTGCCGCCGTTCGCCTGTGCCTCGGCTGCCGCGATTCCCCCGATGCGCACGGCGCCCGAGAAACCGAGTCCGCGTCCCATGGGGATCGAGTTGCGCACCCACACACGGCCGCGGCCACCCGCACGCTCGAACGCGACCTGGGCGGGGTGGGTCGCCTCTGCGACCTGCGCCCCGTCGGGAAGGGCGTCGGTGCCCTCCACTCCGATGTCGGCATGCAGGGAGAACGCCATGCCCAGGGCGTCGAAACCCGGTCCGAGGTTGGCCGACGTCGCCGGCACCCTGACGACGGCCATCAGTTCTCCATCCGTGCCGCGTTCTCGGTGCTCACGCGCACCACAGCGGCGAGCACGTCCGCAGCGGCCCCCGAGTCGACCGAGGCACATGCCCTGTCGAGCCCGTCGGTGATGTCGGAGGCCACCCCGGCCACGTGCAGGGCGCAGGCGGCGTTGAACGTGACGATGTCGCGCACCGGGCCCTTCCGGCCCTCGAGAAGGGCGTGCAGCGTCGCAGCGTTCTCGCCCGCGTCTCCACCGCGCACGTCCTCGACGGATGAACGCACGATCCCGAAATCCTTCGCGTCGACCTCGAATCGGCTCACCGTGCCGTCACGCAGCGCGTGCACGGTGTTCGGCCCGCTCACCGCGAGTTCGTCGAGCCCGCCGTGCCCGTGCACCACCCACGCGCTCGTCACCCCGCGTGACGCGAGCGCGGTGGCCATCTTGTCCATCAGACCGGGGAACGCGACGCCCACGAGCATGTTGCCGACCGGCGCAGGGTTCGCCATGGGGCCGAGAAGATTGAACACGGTCGGTATGCCAATCTCCCGCCGCGACGGCCCGGTGTAGCGGAACGCGGGATGGAACCGTGCGGCGAGACAGAAGCCGAAACCGGCACGCGCGATGCAGTCCTCCACGCCGGGAGGGTCGAGTTCGACAGCGACGCCGACCGCCTCGAGCACGTCCGCCGACCCGCATTTCGATGACGCGGCCCGGTTGCCGTGCTTGCACACGGGCACGCCGGCACCCGCAACGACGAGCGCGGCCATTGTCGACACGTTCACCGAGTGACTGCGGTCGCCGCCCGTGCCGACGATGTCGATGGCGCGCGCCGCCACGTCCGCGGGCAGCGTCACGCGGTTGCCCGCCGTGCGGACCGCGTGCAACATTCCCTCGAGTTCTGCCGACGTCTCACCCTTCGCCTTCATCGCCACGATGAAGGCGGTCATCTGCGAGGCGGTCGCCTCACCCCGGAGGATCTCCGAGATGGCCGATGCAGCCTCATCGGACGTGAGGTCGAGGCCGTCGAGAAGACGACCGAGAACCGAGGGCCACCCCATGAAGACCTCGTCGTTCGCCACGGTTCAAGTATCCCCGCGCGACGGGCGCACAGACGAATGATTAGGCGCTGCGCCTGCGCTGGCGGATGATGCGACGGCGTTCCTTCTCGGTGGTGCCGCCCCACACGCCGTCCTTCTCGCGCAATGTGAGCGCATGCTCGAGGCACGCGATGCGCACCGAGCACTCCGCACAGATCGACTTCGCCTCGTCGCTGTCGTCCTCCGACTCGGGGAAGAAAATGGACGGGTCCAGACCGTTGCAGGCCCCCCGGTGCCGCCACGTGATCTCAGGTCCGCTCCCCATGGTCCAACCCCCCGATTGGAGGGGCCGAAGGTGACACG
>JBJTFB010000190.1:0-3316 GCA_046093205.1 Acidimicrobiales bacterium | reverse complement strand
TCGGCGGGACCTACACGGTCTCCGTGGACAGCACGGCCTTCCTCGCACCCGCCATCGCCATCGCGAACCAGTCGCAGGCCGTCTGTTCGGTGTCGGCGGGAGTCGTCACGTTCAATGCCGTCGGAACGTGCGTGATCTCCGCGAGCCAGACCGGCAACGACACATACTCGTCTGCTGCGGCGTCGCAGTCGGTCACGGTCACCGCTCTCGCTGCCGCAGCACCCGCAGCAACTGTGCCGACCCCGGTGGTGTCCGCACCCGCGGCCCCGGAGAACACCACCGCGGCGACGGTAGCCACCACGACCACGACGACCGTGGCCCCGACACGCGGCGACACCACCGCTGCGGCCGCCACGACCACCACCAGTTCCACCACATCCACGACGTCGACAACGGTTCCCGCCGATCCGTCCGCACCGCAGAACGGTGAGGACGGTCTGCCCCCCCGATCTCGACGCCGGCGAGATGACCGCAATCGTGCGCGGTGAGTCGGTGAAGGTGTCGGTGCAGAAGCTGGACGAGGCCATCGTTCTCACCCTGCCGAACAACGTGAGGGTGACCATCGGCCGCACCGCACCGGGCGGGGAGTCAGTTGCGGTCGCCGCCGACGGGGTGCTGCGCATGTACCGCGACGAGGTCGTCGACGTTGCCGTCGAGGGGTTCGTGCCCGGCACCACGTACACCGTGTTCATGTTCTCCGAGCCGGTGGAACTCGCCCGCGGAGAGGCGGCTGCCGACGGCGGTGTGAGGGCCTCGGTCCGTGTGCCGAAGGACGCCGAGCACGGTGAGCACACGGTGCAGGTGAACGGTGTCGGCCCGGGCGGGGAGATGGTGTCGATGTCGATGGGCTTCGAGGTGCTCGAGCGGCGCAGCAACACCGGAATGGTGATCTTCGCCCTCAGCCTCGCCGTGCTGCTCGCGATGCTCGGCGGACGGCCGATCTTCTCGGGCCGTCGCCGCCGGCGTGACGCTGCCCGCTGAGTGCGGAGCGGCTCAGGCCGACGAGACGGCGAGCCAGAACGCGAACGGGACGATGATCCACGCGAGCACGAGCAGGATGATCGCGTAGACGGCGAAGTTGAAACTGTCGTCCCGCGGCGGATTGCCGGCGTCGCCGATCGTCTCCCACAGCGCGCCGAGTGGCTGCTCCACGGCGAGCTTGATGCGCCGCCGCGCGACTGCCGCGCTGTGCAGGGCCACCCATGACAGGCCGATGAGAACCCCCATCAGCACCGCACCGGCGACGATGATGCCCGGGACGGAACCGCGGGCGAACTGCAGCACGGCCTGGAGGCCACTGCCCACCGTGGTCAGCACCGCCCCGCCGAAGATGAACGCGGGCAGGCCGATCGCCCTGCTCTCGAGCCCGTCGCGCACCCTGTGCATGTCGATGCGGCAGCGGCGCAGCAGCGAGTGCTCCGCGGTGCCCCACGGACACGACGCCTCCCGTTGCTCGTAGAGACGGCCGATGGTGCGGGTCAGCGACTGGACGTGACTGCGCACGATGAACTGGATCACCTGGTGGGTCACCCATCGCGGCACGACCGACAGGAATCGGAGGTTGTGACCGCGGGGAGGCCGCGAGCCGTTGCGATGGAGCACCTCGATGCCCCTCATGAGCACGCAGTGGGCCTCCTCGAACCTGGAGGGATGGGCGAGCACCCTCGTGGAGGCAAGTTCGCGGGCCATCTCCTGTTCCACCCTGTCCGGCCCGCCGATCTGCAGCAGCAGACGGTCCCTCTCCTCGTCGCTGGCAGCCCTGAGGATGCGCAGTGAATCGATCCTGTCGATCAACAGGTCCTCGGTGTCCGTCGGGAGTTCCTCCACGGACCGAAACTAGTGGGCCGCGGGTGGTCCGGTCAGCGTGAGCCCGCGCGACGGTAGAGCCTGGTCGCGACCGGTGCGAACACGACGATCAGGGCGACCGCCCAGATCATCGAGTAGAGGAGGCCGTTGCGCAGCGGCCACGATGCCGGGTCGGGGGTGCCTGCCGGGATGTTGCCGAACCGTTGGCGCACGGCATGGGTGAGCGTGGAGACGGGGTTCCATTCCGCGAAGGTGCGCAGCGCTCCGGGGAGGTTGTCGGACGGAACGAAGGTGTTGGCGATGAACGTGGCGGGGAACAGAACCATGAATGATGCGTTGTTCACGACCTCGGGCGTGGAGACCAGCAGTCCGATGCAGGCCATGACCCAGGAGAACGCATACGCGAAAAAGAGGAGCAGCAGATAGGCGGTGACCGCATCGATGACGGACCCGCGGATGCGCCAGCCGACGGCGAGGCCGGCAAGCGACATCACCACGACCGACAGTGCGTTGTACACCACGTCGCTCGCGGTGCGACCGGCGACCACCGCCGAGCGTGACATGGGCAGCGAGCGGAAACGGTTGATGACGCCCTTCTGGAGGTCCTCTGCGAGACCCGACCCGGTGAATGTGGCCCCGAACACGACGGTCTGGGTGAAGATCCCCGCCATCAGGAACTCACGGTACGAGCCGCCCGGGATGTCGATCGAGCCGCCGAACACGTAGGCGAACAACAGCACGAACATCAACGGCTGCAGCAGCACGAACACCATCACGTCGGGCACGCGCCGGATGCGGATCATGTTGCGCCGTGCCACGACGGATGCATCACGGACCATGCTCACGGTGCGGACTCCGTTGCCTCGTGACCGGTGAGGTCCATGAACACGTCGTCGAGGGTGGGCCTGCGCAGACCGATGTCGACGATGCGGACACCCGCGGCCTCCAGTTCCCGGAGGACGGTGCTGAGTGCCTCGACGCCGTCGGCAACGGGGGCCGAGATCTCTCCCTCCTCGGCATGCACCCTCATCGGGCCGGTGGCGAGCGCCGACATGATGCGCCGCGCGACGTCCACACTGCCGTCTCCCTGCACGCTCACGTCGAGGTGGTCGCCACCCACGCGACGCTTCAGTTCGTCGGCCGTTCCGCGCGCGATCGCCCGGCCGTGGTCGATCACCACGACACTCGTGGAGGCCGATGCAGGTTCGGCAACGGTCGCGGGAGTCGACGTTGCAGAGGACCCGAAGGGTGTCCGTGGGCGCATCGGGCTGTCGGGCCAGTACGCCGCAGTCGACGAGCACCTCACCGCCACGGAGAACCTCGAGATGATCGGTTGCCTCTACGGGATGCCGCGGCGCGAGGCACGCTCGCGGGCGAACGGTCTCATCGAGCAGTTCCGGCTGCAGGATGCGGCGGACCGACCGTTGAAGACATTCTCCGGGGGCATGCGCCGCCGCATCGATCTCGCCGGTGCGCTGATCGCCGACCCGCCGGTTCTCTTCCTCGACGA
>JBJTFB010000189.1:0-2528 GCA_046093205.1 Acidimicrobiales bacterium | reverse complement strand
AGCAGTTGCTGCGCATCCAGGCCGACAAGAACAGTGACTCGTGGACCGAGGTGCACGACGACATCTTCAGCAACGAGTTCCTGCTCACCCGGCCGTTGCTCGAGGCCATCAGCGCCCCCGACCCCGTGGTGCTGCTCATCGACGAGGTCGACCGTGTCGAGGTCGAGACCGAGGCGCTGCTCCTCGAGATCCTCTCCGAGTACCAGGTGTCGATCCCCGAGCTCGGCACCATCACGGCCCGACAGGTGCCCCTCGTGTTCCTCACCTCCAACAACACGCGAGAGCTGTCTGAGGCACTCAAGCGCCGCTGCCTGTTTCTGCACGTCGACTACCCGCAGATGGACCGCGAGAAGGAGATCGTGCTCGCGAAGGTGGAGGGTGTCACCGACGCTCTGGCCGACCAGATCGCCCGCATCGTGCGCAGCATCCGCCAGCTCGACCTGAAGAAGGCGCCGTCGGTGTCCGAGACACTCGACTGGGCCCGCACGCTCGTGCTGCTCGGCATCCAGAGCATCGACGCCGAGCAGGCAAAGGAGACCCTCCACGTTCTGCTGAAGTACCAGACCGACATTGCCAAGGCCGCGAAGGAACTGTCGACCGACTAGGTCGCCGCGCACCCATGCTCGATCTCCTCTCCGGCTTCATCGTGGAGCTCCGCAACGCAGGCCTGCCGGTCAGCCTCACGGAGAACCTCGACGCGATGGAGGCGATCATGCACATCCCGCTCGAGGACCGTGAGGCCTTCAAGTACGCACTCGGTGCGACGCTGGTGAAGAACCACTCCCACTGGCGCTCTTTCGAGACGGTGTTCGAGGTCTACTTCAGCCTCCGCGGACCCGAGTACGCCATCACCGACGCCGACGGTGCCGAGGGCGACATGGCCGACCTCATGCGCCAGATGCAACAGCTGCAGGGCCAGGGCGACGGCAAGGGCGGCGGTGCCATGGACGGCCTGACGCCCGAGGAACTCATGAACATCCTCATGCAGGCGCTGATGAACGGCGACCAGGGCATGATGCGGGCGCTCGCCAGGCAGGCCGTTCAGCGCTTCGCCGGCATGGAGCCGGGCCGGCCCGTGGGCGGCACGTATTACCTCTACCGCACGCTGCGCAACCTCGACCTCGACGGGATGCTCGACAAGTTGATGGATGCGAGCCGTCAGCAGGTGGGCGGAGAGCTCACGAACCTCGAGGAGCGCCTGGAGCGCGACGAGTTCCAGGACCGCATCGAGAAGTTCAAGCAGGAGGTCGAGGCCGAGATCCGCAGGCGGCTGGTGGCCGACCGCGGTGCCGAGGCGATGGCGAAGACCCTCCGCAAGCCCCTGCCCGAGGACGTCGAGTTCATGCACGCCAGCCGTGACGAGATGCAGCACCTGAAGAAGGCCCTCCAGCCGCTCACGCGCAAGCTCGCCGCCCGGCTCGCGCGCAAGCGCCGTCACGGCCGCAAGGGTCCGCTCGATTTCCGCAACACCGTGCGCCACAGCCTCGCGTACGGCGGGGTGCCCGCCGAGCCGAAGTTCAAGTACCCGCGACCGGCCAAGCCGGAGCTCATCGTGGTGGCCGACATCTCCGGCTCGGTGGCGGCGTTCGCGCGCTTCACGCTGATGCTGGTGTACGCGATATCCAACCAGTTCTCGAAGGTGCGCGCCTTCGTGTTCATCGACGGCATCGACGAGGTCACCGAGTACTTCAAGAAGACCGAGGACATCGCCGAGGCGATCCACCGCATCAACACCGAGGCCGACGTGATCTGGGTGGACGGCCACAGCGACTACGGGCACGCGTTCGAGGTGTTCTGGGACAGGTGGGGCAACGAGATCGGTCCGAAGTCCACGGTGTTGCTGCTCGGTGACGCCCGCAACAACTACCACGCGTCGCAGGCGTGGATCATCAAGGAGATGCGCCAGAAGGCGCGTCATGTCTACTGGCTGAACCCCGAGCCGAAGTCGTACTGGAACACCGGCGACTCCATCGTGGGGGAGTACGGCACCCACACCGACGGTGTGTACGAGTGCCGCAACCTCCGCCAGCTCGAGGCGTTCGTCGAGAAGCTCGCCTGACGGAAGTGACGGGGACGCGCATCATCCTCGTGCGGCACGGTGAGTCGCACGCGAATGCCGGCCGGTTCATCGGTGGCCTGCGGTCGTGTACCGGGCTCACCGATTACGGCCGGCTCCAGGTGGAACGGCTGCGTGACCGCCTCCTCGCCGCTCCCGAGTTCGTGGCGACCGCGCTGTGGAGCAGTTCGTACCCGAGGGCGATCGAGACGGCGAGGATCCTCTCGGCGGCCGTGGGCAGTCTCCCCGTGGAGGTCGATGCGGGGTGGGGCGAGCATGACCCCGGCCCCGACTGTGACGGGATGCTGTACGAGGACTTCGTGAAGCGTTGGGGCCAGCCCAACTGGGACGGTGACCCCTACGACGTCACCTACCCCGGCGGGGAGACGAAGGCCGACTTCTTCAAGAAGACCGAGGATGTCTCCGAGGCGATCCAGCGCATCAACACCGAGGCCGATGTCATCTGGGTCGA
>JBJTFB010000188.1:0-3141 GCA_046093205.1 Acidimicrobiales bacterium | reverse complement strand
GATCACTGTTCCCCTCACTGACGGCTGGCAGGGCTACTCCAAGGTCGGCGTCCGCAACGCCATGGTCATCTCCATTGCCTCGGCCTGCCTGGCCGTGAACCGCAACCGCGCGACCATTGCCCTCGGGTCGGTGGGTCCCACAATCATCCGGGCCCGCGCAGCCGAGGAATGGTTGGCGGGTCTCAATGCCGTGGCAGCCCGTGCCGTCACGCCCGCGGTGGCCCGTGAGTTCGGCCGCAGGGTGGCCGAGGAGGCGCGACCCATCGACGACCACCGGTCGACGGCCGAGTACAGACGGCACGCTGTTTCCGTGATCGCGGCACGTCTTCTGGAGAGGAGCACCGCATCATGAACAACGAGATCTACGAACTCACAGTCAACGGGCGCAGCATGTCCGTGCGCGACGCGTGGGTCGGCGAGAGTTTGCTCTACGTGCTTCGCGAACGCCTCGGCCTGCCCGGCTCGAAGGGTGCGTGCGAGCAGGGAGAGTGCGGCAGCTGCACCGTGATCATCGACGGGGACGCCGTCTGCAGCTGTCTCGTGCTCGCCGCCTCGGCCGTGGGACGACAGATCGCAACGGTGGAGGGTCTGAACCCCGACGGGTCACTGACCGACGTGCAACAGGCCTTCGTGGACGAGGGTGCCGTGCAGTGCGGGTTCTGCACGCCGGGCCTCGTCGTGGCGGTCCATCATCTCCTGGACGCGAACCCCGAACCGGCCGAGATGGATGTCAAGGAGGCCCTCTCGGGGAACATCTGCCGCTGCACCGGCTACGGCCGGATCATCGCGGCCGTGGACAGGGTCGTCGAGGTCCGCAGGGAGGCACGGTCATGAGCCGGACGGTGTCCACGCGGCGCGACGTACTCGGGCAATCCGCATTACGACCCGACGGTGCCGCGAAGGTGCGCGGCGAGTTCGCGTTCTCCTCCGACATGTGGCACGACGGCATGCTCTGGGGCGCCACGCTGCGCTCCCCCCACCCGCATGCACGCATCGTGTCGATCGACTCCTCCCCCGCGCTGCTGGTGCCGGGAGTCTCAGCAGTCGTCACAGCCGCAGATGTACCCGGCCAGATGCACTACGGGCTCATCTCTGAGGATCAGCCGGTCTTCGCGAGCGATGTGGTGCGGTACATGGGCGAGCCCGTCGCGGCTGTCGCGGCGGACCACCCCGACACCTGCCGCAGGGCGCTGGCGGCGATCGTCGTGACCTACGAGGTGCTGGAGCCCGTACACGACCCCGAGTCATGCATCGCGGGCACCGCCCCTTTGATCCACCCCAAGGGCAACGTGTTCCGCACACAGCGCATCATTCACGGGGACCCCACCGTCACGGGCGACGTGACAGTCGAGGCCGAGTACGAGATCGGCATGCAGGACCAGGCATTCCTCGGTACCGAGGCCGCCCTCGCGATACCCGATCATGACGGCGGTGGAGTCGAGGTGTATGTCGCGACCCAGTGGCTGCACGAGGACCGCAAGCAGATGGCGAAGTGCCTCGCGCTGCCCGAGGAGAAGGTCCGCCTGACACTCGGTGGAGTGGGAGGAGCATTCGGTGCGCGGGAGGACATCAGCCTGCAGGTGCACACCGCACTGCTCGCTCTCCGCACCGGTCGGCCCGTGAAGATGCAGTACGGACGCGAGGAGTCGTTCTTCGGCCACGTCCACCGTCATCCCGCGCGGGTATGGATGCGCCACCACGCCACACGTGATGGCCGCATCGTGAACGTCGAGGCCAGGTTCGTCTTTGACGGTGGTGCGTACGCGTCGACATCCGAAGCCGTGCTGATCAACGGCATCACGCACGCCCAGGGCCCCTACAGGTGCCCGAACGCGTCGGTCACCGGGTGGGCGATTCGCACCAACAACCCACCGTGCGGTGCCATGCGTGGATTCGGCGTGGTACAGGCTTGCTACGCACACGAGAGCCAGATGGACCGCTTGGCGGTTGCGCTCGGGATGTCACCCGTGGACATCAGGCTCGTGAACGCGATGGAGACCGGCGACAGTCTCATCACCGGTCAGAGGATGGACAGTGTGGCACCGGTTGCAGAGTGCATCCGGCTCACCGACGCAATACCCATGCCACCCCCGCTTTCCGACGACCCGCACGAACTCGAACTGCCGGGGGGTTCGGGGCTCACAGCAGACCGTCGGCACATCGTGCGTGGCGTGGGTTGGGGCGTGAGCATGAAGAACATCATGTACTCCGAGGGCTTCGATGACTACTCGACGGCACGCTGCCGCATGGATGACGGCGTGGTCACCCTCAAGTTCGCAACCAGCGAGGTGGGCCAGGGATTCGTGACGCTCGCCCCTCAGATCGCACGGTCGGTGCTCGGTGTCGACGAGGTGATCCTCGACACCATCGACACCGGAGTGGGCTCGGCGGGATCGACGTCGGCATCACGCCAGACGTGGATGAGCGGGGGTGCCGTGCTCGGCGCGTGCGAGCGCGTCCGTGATGCGCTGCTCTCGGCGGTGGCGAAGAGACACGGCGTGCCGGCCGCGAGCCTCGAGATCCGTGACGACGAGGTTGTCGATGCCTCCGGTGGGTTGCGGATGAAGGTCAGCGAGGCGGCACGGGGCCTGTCCTTCGACGAGACCCACGAGCACCATCACCGCGCAACGGAGGAGCTCGACGAGAACGGCCAGGGAAACTGTCACGTTGCGTTTGCATTCGTCGCGCACCGCGCCGTCGTGGACGTGGACGTGGATCTCGGCCTCGTGAAGGTCGTGCAGGTCGCAACGGCCCAGGACGTCGGCAGGGCCCTGAACCCTCTGTCGGTCATCGGGCAGATCGAGGGCGGAATCGCCCAGGGTCTCGGTCTCGCGGTGATGGAGGAGATCGTGGTCACCGAGGGCCGGGTGCGCAATCCCAGCTTCACCGACTATCTGTTGCCCACCGCCCTCGATGCACCGACCGTGGTGGCCTCGATGATCGAAGAGCCCGAGCCGCAAGCACCGCTTGGCGCCAAAGGCATCGGTGAGCCGCCGTGCATCTCGGTGACACCGGCAATCGCTGCGGCGATTCGTGCCGCGACGGGCAAGCAACTCCCCCGTGTGCCGGTTCGCCCGCACGACATCGTCTTTGGGTGATTGCTGGCTGACTCTTCTCAGCCTGCGGATGAATCTCTGCGGT
>JBJTFB010000187.1:0-3120 GCA_046093205.1 Acidimicrobiales bacterium | reverse complement strand
GTCTGCACGTCGCGCCGGCGGAAGCGGCCGCCCCCCTCGGGCACGAACACGAACGTCCTGCCGTCATGCCGCATCACGGCCTCGGCGGGCACGGCGATCGCATCGCGGAGCACACCCTGTGGCAGGTCCACCCACACGAACATGCCCGGCTTGTAATGGGCGTCATCGTTGTCCAGTTCCGCCACGAGCGGCACGCTGCGGCTCTCGGCCTCCACGGTCGCGCCCACGTGGTTGATCGTGGCCGTCGCGTCGTGGACCAGCGCCCCGGGCACGGTCACGCTCACGCTCTGGCCGTCGGCCACGTCCACCGCCGTCCATTGCCGCTCGTGTACCATCGCGCGCACCCAGAGCGTCGAGGTGTCGGCCACGACGAACATCCGCTTGCCCGGAGCCACGCGCTCGCCCCGGGCCACGAAGATGTCCTCGACGAGCCCGTCGATCGGCGACCGCAGCACGAGGGTGCTCAGCGAATCGTCGTCGGGCTGGTCCCCCGTCGCGTCGTCGACAGCGGAGTTGCCGACGAGCGCCCGGAGGTGTTCCCGGGAGATTTCGAGCACCCGTTCGGCCTGCTCGCGCTCGGCGACCGACTTGTCGCGCTCCTGCCGCGTGAGGAACCGCGCCTCCTCGCACTGCGCGTGGAAATTCTCCCGGGCGACCTCGAGGTTGCTCTGCCGTTCCTCGACGATGCGGCCCGACAGCACGCCGCCACCCTCGAGCGACGACGTGCTGGCCCGCACCTTCTCCGCCTGCACGAATTTCGAGTAGCTGCCGAGGATGAGCTGGCGGTAATTCCCGAGCACCTCCTTCCCAAAGCGTCGGTCGATGTCGTCGAGGGGTGGATGGGGCTCCAGTGCGACGAGCATGGCCTCGACGTTCCTGTGGATCGTCGCGGCCCAGTCGGCGGCCTTGGCCGCGATCTCGAGATCGGCCATGCACTTGCGCACGTCGTTGCGGGCCATGCCGACGTCGCGGCTGGAGAGTTCGGCGAGCGGATCACCGGCCTTCACGCGCTGCCGCACCCGCACGTTCACCTGGGAGACGATCCCGTCCACCGGGGCCCCGTAGTCAACCTGACGACGGGCGTCGTAGTCCACCCGCCCCGGCACGGTGACGTGGTCGCGCAGCGGCACGCGTCGCACCCGGACGACGTCCACATCGGCCGAGACGGTTTCCGGCGGCAGCGAGACGACGCCGTCCGGCGCGACTGCCGCCGCCGGTTGGTCCGTCGCATGCCCCGAGTCGCCTCCCGCGCCGCCAAAGTGGTGGGTGGCGAGCCACCACCACGCGAGGCCACCGGCGGCGAGAAACGCCGCACCGGTAAAGCCGCGACGCATCCGGGTCGTGAACGGCCTGGCCGGCGGCGCGGGGGCGGAGAGAGAGGTGGACATGGCCGTTGGTACCGGGATCCGAGGTGCCCTCATGCGATTGTCGCCGCGCGCACGCGCGCAGCAAAGGGAGCGGGTAACCAAACCCGCTCAACTGTGCGTCGTCGATGGGGCGCTGCCAAGGGCGAAGCACCATGCCGGGTGCCGAATTCGGCTCGTGGTCGTCGTGGCGACCGATTTTGCAAGGTTTTCCCGGCACGTCCGGTGCTGCTGGCCACCCGTAAAGTAGGGTGGGGTTCTGACCGGCCCGATCTCCTGGGGGATTTCAGCATGCCTCGCCACCGTCGTCCGACCCGTGATCGCGTGTCGTCCCTGCTGCGAGCGGAGTGGCTCGAGCCCCGCGTCGTGCTGTCGGCAACGGTCGAATTCGATGCGGCGCGACGTGTCCTCGCCATCACCGGCAGCGATGCCGACGACGCTGTCGAGGTGCGACAGCAAGGGCGTGAGATCACCGTCAGCATTGACGGCGTCCTCGCGATGAAGAGGTCCGTCAGGGGGGTCCGAGTCGTCATGTTCAAAGGCTTTGCGGGTGACGATTCGATGGTCAATGACAGCCGACTCCGGCTGGTGGCGGACGGTGGTGAAGGTGAAGACACCCTGCGGGGAGGATCGTTGGACGACCGCATCGTGGGGGGGCCAGGCCGGGACACCATCCGGGGAGAGGGCGGTAACGACCTGCTCCAGGGGGGCGACGACGACGACTCGATCCGTGGAGGCTCAGGCCGCGATCGCCTGTGGGGAGACGGGGGTGATGATGGACTCGACGGCGGCGAGGACCGAGACCTTCTTCACGGCGGGGAAGGTCTCGACGTGGAGGACGACTTCAATGACTCCTTCCGCGACGGTGACCGCGATCGCGACGGGTATGACGACGACCACGATCGCCCTGTCGACACCGCGCTCGTGATGCCCGTCACCTTCGATGCCGATCGTGCCGCCGTGCTCAGCGGTCCATCATCCGGAACGCACGAGCGCACCCTGTACGGATTCACCGCAGTCGAGAACGGCACGCTCACCGTGTCGCTCGACCCCGACGAGGGCGGACGGTATCCGGAAGTCGAACTCCGGGACATGACAGCGGGCCGGGAACTGCTCGATCTCGAGCCGCACGACAACGGCGCCGTGAGTGGGACGGTGCCGGTGTTCGCGGGCACGTCGTACATCCTGCGGGTGAAGCCGTCCTCCCATGCCATGGCGACGCATGCGGTGCGACTGGCGATCACCGTGTCTTCGTCCACGCCCGACACTCCGCCGACACCGGTCTCGCCCCCGATCGGCTCTCCGACGATCGGAACGGCCATCGCGCTCGATGCGGACGGTCGGGCGCAGATCAGCGGCACGTCGGGCTTCGAGGACGATCGGCAGTTCTACTCGTTCACGGCACCGGCCACCGGCATCCTGACGGTGTCGATCGCTCCCGGGGCGAACGGACTGTATGCGGAACTCGAGGTGAAGGATCAGCTCACACGCCGGGAACTCCTCAAACTTGAACCGCATGAACGACCCGCGCAGACGAGCGGCCGGATTGCAGTTACGAGCGGCCGGACCTATGTGCTGAAGATCGAATCCCCCTTCGAGCGGTCGGGTGTCGACTTCACGGTGGATCTCGCGATCGCGTGATCCTGCAGGTCGGCTTCCGGTCCAGGGACGGTGCCCGAGGCGGCCGGCACGACGGAGGCTTTGCCCGGGTCACAGTCTCCGACCCCGCTCGCGACGTCGGTGGCATATCTTGGAG
>JBJTFB010000186.1:0-12167 GCA_046093205.1 Acidimicrobiales bacterium | reverse complement strand
ATTTCACCGAGATGATGATGATGAGCGCCCAGAACGCGAGCGAGCAGATTCCGTAGATGTTCGTCTGGTCGACGAGCATCGTGTGGGACTTCTCGGTGAAGGCCTCCTTCAGTGAGTAGAGGGGGCTGGTGCCGATGTCGCCGTACACGATGCCGAGGGCCCCGAGGGTGAGCGCGGCCGTGCCGATGGAGCTCGTGTGGTGACCGTGCCCTGCCCCGTCGTCACCGGTCCGGGGGTGTTCCCCGGTGTCGTGGGCCTCCCGGAGCTTCTCCACTGCCTCCGCGCCGACTGTGTTGTCCGAACCCACGGCTGCACACGCTACTTGGGTGTGGCGGGGCACGACCTTCTTGGGCCATGATGAGCGCCGTGATCGAGCATTACCTCGCTGCCCGGGCCGAGCTCACGGCCCCGGGGGCACAGTTCGCCCTTGTCCGCATCGACGTCCGGGGTGCCGACACCCTGGCGTACGCCGCCGCGCCTCCGCACATGCGGTTCCTGTGGGAGCTCACGGCCGGCCACGGCGACAAGGACTACCTCGTCTACGAAGACGAGAGGTACACGTACGCGGAGGTGCACTCCCAGGTGCGCCGCGTCGCCGCCTACCTCTCCTCGCAGGGCGTGGGACGGCACTCGCGCGTGGCGCTCGCCATGCGCAACTACCCCGAGTGGGTGGTGGGGTACTGGGCCACCGTCAGCCTCGGTGCCGCGGTGGTCGGAATGAACGCATGGTGGACCGCCCCCGAGATGGAGTACGCACTGAACGACAGTGACCCCTCCGTGTTCATTGCCGACGACGAGAGGCTCGAGCGGCTGTCGCAGCTCGCCCCTCGGCCGGGCATGCACGTGGTGGCGGTGCGTTCTGACCGTGCGCTCCCCGCCAACAGCGCGCGCTGGGCGGATGTGCTCGCAACGGCAGACCCGGGTTCGCTGCCGGCGGTCGAGATCGACCCCGATGACGACGCGACCATCTTCTACACCTCCGGCACCACCGGTTTCCCGAAGGGTGCCCAGCTGACGAACCGCGGTTCCGTCACGAACATCCTGAACCTCGTTGCCATGACCACAACGGTCGCGATGGCGGAGATGAAGGCAGTCGAGGCCGGCGCGATCCCGGCGCCCGTACCGCCGGCCACCACGCCGCCCGCACAGAACTGTTTCATGGCACCCACCCCGCTCTTCCACGTGACGGCGTGCAACTGCATCCTGCACCCGGCCACGCTGTCGGGCGCGAAAGTTGTGCTCATGTACAAGTGGGACCCGGGCCGTGCACTCGAGCTCATCGAGCGCGAGCAGGTCACCAGCTTCAGCGGCGTGCCCACGATGAGCCGCGAACTGCTGCTGCACCCGGACTGGGCGACGCGTGACACCTCGTCACTGCAGGGCATGGGTGGCGGCGGTGCCGCGCTCCAGCCCGACCTCGTGCCGAAGATCGCCGACGCACTGAAGAAGTCCGGTGGCCAGCCGAGCACCGGCTACGGCATGACCGAGACCCACGGGATCATCACAGCCAACGCGGCGCGCTGGTTCCTGTCGAAGCCCGCCTCGTGCGGTCCGCTCGTGCCCACGCTCGAGGCAAAGCTGGTGGACGAGGACGGCAACGACCTGCCCGCCGGTCCCGACACCGTGGGCGTCCTCTGCGTCCGCGGCGCGGTCACCATCAAGGGGTACCTCAACCGGCCCGACGCAACCGCAGAGACCATCAAGGACGGATGGCTGAACACCGGTGACGTGGCGAGGATCGACGAGGACGGCTTCGTGTTCCTGGTGGACCGCGCGAAGGACATGGTGATCCGCGGCGGCGAGAACGTGTACTGCAGCGAGGTGGAGACCGCGATCTACCATCACCCGGCCATCGCCGAGGCGGCCGTGTTCGGCATCCCCGACGAGCGGCTGGGCGAGGAGGTCGCCGTGGCGATCGTGCTGCAGCCGGACAAGACTGTGGGCGAGGACGAACTGCGCGAGTTCCTCTCGAAGTCCCTCGCCAAGCACAAGATCCCCTCGCGCATCTGGTTCCGCGAGGAGGCACTGCCCCGCAACGCGAACGGCAAGTTCCTGAAGAAGGACCTGCGCAAGGAGCTCACCGGGGAGTGACCCCGCGGCCGTCCCGCCTTGTGCGGTGACGGACCAGTTTCGCCATCTCGAACCACGTCACGCCGGCAGCCGCCGCCGCGACGGCCACGAGAGCCTGTTGCGGTGTGACCGTACCCATGTGGAATGCATCGCGCACCGGGGCCACCCCGACGAGCACCCACACCGCTGCCGAGGTGAGTGCAACCGTCCACGGCACCGCCGGGTTGCGTCGCGTGCGCACGGCACCGACGGCGGTGAGCCGCCACGAACGGTTCACGAGAATGAGGAACAGGTTCGAAGCGGACAGTGCCACGAAGGTGACCGAGCGCACTGTGCCACCGGCCGACACCCAGGGGGACAAGTTCGAGAGCGTCGGGCGCACCACAATCGCCCGCTTCGGCGACATCCTCATGGTGATGCAGATGGGGGATGCCAACTGGACGGGTGCCACTGAGCAGATGGACGAGACCGACTGGTGGGCCATCGTCGAGTTGGTGGCAAGGAAGCTCGCGATCCTGGACGCCCAGGTGCACGACTGACCCTGGTTGGCACCCTGCGCCCGGGGTCACCGCACCGGATGGGGCACTTTCGTCCCGGCACCCAATAGCCTCTGTCGTCCTGTGACGACACTTCCCACCGCCGCCTTCTCCATCGCCCTCGACTGCCAGCTCGACAACGTGCCCGGCACCCTCGGTCGGCTCTGCACCGCCATCGGCGAGGCAGGCGGAAACATCGGGGCCCTCGATGGCTTTGACGTCCGCGGCCCCGTTCTGCGGCGCACCGTTGTGGTTCATTGCCGAGACGAGGCGCACCAGCAGAAGGTCGTGAAAGCTGTGAACGATCTCGGCGGTGTGACCCTCATCGACTGGTGGGACCGCACCTTCCGCATGCACGAGTCCGGCAAGATCCACGTGCTTTCCACCGCGCCGGTGAACGACCGCGACGACCTCTCCATGGCCTACACGCCCGGCGTGGCGCGAATCTGCACCGCCATCGAGAACGACCCGTTGCTCTCGCACCGCTACACCATCCGCAAGAACACCGTTGCCATCGTCAGCAACGGCACGGCCGTGCTCGGCCTCGGCGACATCGGGCCCGAGGGTGCGATGCCGGTGATGGAGGGCAAGGCGCTTCTGTTCAAGGAGTTCGGCGGCGTCGACGGTTTCCCGGTGTGCATCAATGCCAGCACGGCGGACGAGGTGGTGGACTTCGTTCAGCGCATCGCCCCCACCTTCGGTGGCATCAACCTCGAGGACATCAAGGCCCCCGAGTGCTTCGAGATCGAGGAGCGCCTGCGCGCCAGCCTTGACATCCCGGTGTTCCACGACGACCAGCACGGCACCGCCGTGGTGACGCTGGCGGCGCTGTGGAACTCGCTGAAGATCACCGGCAAGAAGATGGAGGACCTCTCCGTCGTCATCGCCGGCATGGGCGCGGCGGGTGTCGCGATCGGCAAGATCCTCATCAATGCGGGGGTCGGCGAGATCGTGGGCTGTGACCGTGAGGGCGCCATCTACAGCGGCCGCGGTGCCATGAACACCGCAAAGGAGTGGTTCGCCGTCAACACGAACCCGTCGCGCAAGATGGGCACGATCGGCGAGGTGATGAAGGGCGCCGACGTGTTCGTCGGGGTCAGTGGCCCCGACCTCATCACGGCTGCCGACGTGCGCACCATGGCGAAGGATCCCATCGTGTTCGCGATGGCGAACCCGAACCCCGAGATCCGCCCCGAGCAGACCGACGGGCTCGCCGCCGTCATGGCGACGGGCCGCAGCGATTACCCGAACCAGATCAACAACGTTCTGGCCTTCCCGGGCATCTTCCGCGGGGCACTGGATGCCAACGCGACCGACATCACCGAGGGCATGAAGCTCGCCGCGGCAATCGCAATCGCGCAGTCGGTGACCGATGCCGAACTGTCACCCAGTTTTGTGGTGCCGTCGGTGTTCGACCGCACGGTGGTGGAGCGGGTTGCCCCCGCCGTTGCTGCCGCGGCCGTGGCCGACGGCGTCATCCGCAAGTCCTGAGCCGGGTCCGTCCCGCCTCGACGGCCGGTCAGGCTGCCTGGGCGGGAACCGCGGTGACCGGTGCACCGAGGCTCTCGGCGGTGCGAAGGAATGCCTCGAGGGTCCGAGCCTCGCCGCTTCCGGCTGCCGTCTCGATGCGAACCGATTGCCACGGCCGACGCCCGACCACCACGACCCTCGCATTGCCACCTGCGTGGTTCTCGACAGCAACCCTGCGCACCTCGCCGACAGGCACGGAAACCGTCACCCCGAGGATGCGCACCGACACCAGAGACTCGGTGACCGTCACTGAACGTGTGATGTCGGCGAGCACGACCGAGCCCGCGAGCACCACGACGGTCACGACGTACAGGAGAAATCCTGTCGTGTCGCCCATGTGTCACCTCACCGCAATCATGGGATCGTCGGTGGTGTCGCTCGTGAAGCCGTCCGGCCCCATCGGCACGGAGCCGCGGATGGTGACACGCCTCATCCGGCGGTCCACGTCGCCGTAGTCGTCGATTGCGTAGTGCATGGTGGCCCTGTTGTCCCAGATCACCACGTCACCGCTGCGCCAGCGGTGACGCAGCGTGAATGCAGGTTGCGACGCGTGCGCATGCAGCAGTGCGAGCAGGTTGTCGCTCTCGATGCGGCTCATTCCGACGATGTGGGAGGTGAACCCGGGGTTCACGAACAGTGCCGGCCGGCCCGTGGAGGGGTGAACGCGCACGACGGGGTGCACCACGGCCGGCACGTTCCGTGCGTCGTCGTACAGCTTGCGTGCATCGTCCCGGCTGAGCGCGGAATCGAACGGTTCGCCCCAGTAGGCGAGCGGAGCAATCAGGTGCACCGCCTTCAATGTGCTGACTGCATCCTTGAGTGTCGGGTGCAGGGCCGCGTAGGCCGAGCGCAGGTCGGCCCACATCGTGTCGCCACCGAAATCGGGGGTGTGGTCCGCCACCAGAACCGACGCAGCCGGCGGTGTCGCCACGAATGTGACGTCGGTGTGCCACATTGCGTTCTTGCCGCCCTTCTGCGCGTCGAGCTCGAGGATCTCGGGGTGGTCTGGGTGGCCCGGCACCACAGGGTGTGCAGGAGTGGGGGTGCCGAGTGTGCGGGCAAGCGCCACCTGGTCGGCATGGGAGAGGTTCTGGTCGCGGATCACCAGCACGAGGTGCTCCTCGAGGAGGCGCAGCAGTTCGCCCTCGGGGAGGTCCCGCAGCGCGTCGATTCCCGTGATTTCCGCCCCGAAGTGGCCGGTGATGGGGGTGATCCGGAGGGCTGTGGAGACGCTCATGGGGCCACCATAGCGGGAAAGTCACAAATCCCGATAGAAGTTGTCAGGAATAGGGGTAGGGTTCGGGTCCATGTCCGGCGGCACCCCACAGGCCAGTCAGTTCCCCGTGAACCTGAACATCGAAGGCCGCCCCGTGCTCGTCGTGGGTGGCGGACGCATCGCCCTGCGCAAGACCGAGCAACTTGTCGTGTGTGGAGCCGACATCACCGTGGTGGCTCCCGACATCGTGCCGGGGTTTGCTGGACTCCCCGTCACTTGCGTGCAGCGCGGCGTCGAACCTGCAGACCTGGAGGGCAGGTGGCTGGTGATCACGGCCACGGGTGTGCGCGAGGTCGACCAGATGGTGCACGACGAGTGCAACGCACGACGCATCTGGGTGAACTCAGCCGACGATCCCGAGCGGTGCTCCTTCACGTTGCCCGCCGTGGTGCGCCGAGGCGACCTCCTGATCACGGTGTCAACTGCCGGGGCGAGCCCGGCCGTTTCGTCGTACCTGCGGGCCCGGCTGGCCGAGGCGATCGGACCCGAGTGGGAGTCCGTGGTGCGCGAGATCGGGGGGATGAGACGTTCGTTCCACGACTCGGGCCGCAGCACCGAGGACATCGACTGGTCACCTCTCGTTGCCGCAGTTGCATCCTGGTACGACGCGCAGGTTCCCAATGCCCGGGAGATCGTGCAGTGACCGTCCATCTCGTGGGCGCCGGACCGGGTGACCCCGAACTGCTCACAGTTCGTGCCGCGCGGTTGATCGCCGCGGCCGACGTGGTCGTGCATGACGCACTCGTCGATGCCGCTGTGCTCGAGCTCGCGCGCCCGGGTGCGGAACTGATCGACGTGGGCAAGCGTCCCGGGCGGTCGACGCCCCAGGAGTTGATCAACACACTCCTCGTGCACCTCGGCCGCGAGGGCCGCGAGGTCGTGCGGCTGAAGGGCGGTGACCCGTTCGTGTTCGGCAGGGGAGGTGAGGAGGCGCTCGCTCTGCGTGATGCAGGGGTGACCTTCAGCGTGGTGCCGGGTGTGACCTCGGCGGTCGGTGCGCCGGCTGCCGTCGGCATCCCCGTGACGCACCGTGGCGTGTCGGTGGGGTTCACGGTGGTCACGGGCCACAGGGAGTCCGGCGGCGCGCACTCCGTGAACTGGGAGGCAATCGCCCAGACCGGCGGCACGGTGGTCGTGTTGATGGGGGTCGCCGAGCGCGAGGTCATCGCAACCCGCCTGATGGCGGGCGGGCTCGCGGCGGACACGCCTGTTGCAGCAGTGCGCAACGGGACGAGACCCGACCAGGAGGTGGCCCGCACGACCCTCGGGGAACTCGCGGTGTGCGCGATCGAGGCACCCGCCACGCTGGTGATCGGTGCGGTCGCGGCGATGGACGTTCTCCCGCGCGAGGTCAGTGAGGTTGCGGCACCATGAGGCGGTCGATCGATGACCAGCCGATCACGGCGGACGATCTCCCACCGGGGGCGGATGACGCGTCGCCCGTGTCGTGGGCGGTTGCCGTGTGCGATGACTACGACGATGCGAACCCGCGCATCGTGCTGACCGTGGAGGATCTCGGCCGTCCCGGGGCCGGGCTGGTGGCGCATCTCGACGGCGCGAGCACGCGCCGCCTTCGCACTGCACTGCGTGATGCACTGCGTGAAGTCGGTGAGGCGACCGGTGACTGACGTGACAACAAGGAGACAACCATGACGACCCCCGTGATCCCCGCGGCACGCAGCCTGTACGAGGAGCAGAGGCTCGACATCGAACGGTTCGAGACCGCAATCGAGCAGTATCTGAACGGCGAGATCCCGGAGGACGTGTTCCGTGTGATGCGCCTGAACAACGGCATCTACGGCCAGCGTCAGGGCGGCACCAACCAGATGATCCGCATCAAGTTCCCCGCGGGCTCGATCACCCCGGAGCAGTTCGAGGCGATGGCCGACATCGCCACCGGGTTCTCCCGCGGATGGGGTCACATCACCACGCGGCAGAACATCCAGTTCCACTTCGTGGAGCTGAGGAACGTACCCGAGGTGATGCGTCGCATCGCGGAGGTGGGTCTCACCTCACGCGAGGCCTGCGGGGACACCGTGCGCAACATCTCTGCGTGTCACCTCGCCGGCGCGTGCCCCCACGAGAAGCTGGACGTCACGCCGTGGGCCGAGGCCGTGTTCCGCCACTTCGTGCGCAACCCGCTCGGCCAGCGGCTGCCGCGAAAGTTCAAGGTGAACTTCTCGGGCTGCGGCACCGACTGCGGCCAGGCGATGTTCAACGATGTCGGCATCGTTGCGGTGTCCCGCACTGCTGACGATGGGTCGGTCGAGCACGGCTTCCGCGTGTACATCGCAGGCGGGCTCGGAGCCACGCCCCACCCCGCGCTCGCGCTCGAGGACTTCACCCGACGCGAGGAACTGCTGCCCACCATCGAGGCGGTGCTGAGGGTGTTCGACCAGACCGGCAACCGCGAGAACAAGCTGCGTGCGCGCCTGAAGTGGGTGGTCGACCAGCTCGGCATCGACGAGGTTCGCCGCCGCGTGGTGAAGATCCGTCATACCCTCCCTGCGTCGTCGTCGTGGCCGGGAGGCATCCCGCCCGAGGTACTCGCTGCCGGCGACCTGCCGGCAGGCCGCGGTGACGAGGTGAGCGAGATCGGCCAGGGCGTGCGCGTGTCGCTGTCGTCGCGCGACCCGTACCAGCGGTGGGTGGATGCATCGGTCGTGAAGGGAACGCTGGACGGGAAGGTGTCCGTGGTTGCCCATGCTCCGCTCGGTGACATCACCGCAGACCAGTTCCGGGCACTCGCTGCCATCCAGCGCAGGTTCGGTGCCGACGTGCGGCTGTCCAACAGGCAGAACGTGGTGTTCCGTTCCCTCGACCCGTCGGTCGTGCGCGACATCCATGACGCACTCGCCGCGATCGGAATGGCACTGCCGGGCGCGGAACTGTCGCGTGATGTTGTGTCCTGCCCGGGTGCGGACACATGCAACATCGCCGTCACCCAATCGAGGGGTCTCGCCAAGGCAATCGGTGACCGTCTCGAGGAGGAGGGGCTCGCCGAGGTCGGCGGGGTGAGGATCAACATCTCGGGCTGCTCGAACAGTTGCGGCCAGCACCACGCATCCGACATTGGTCTGTTCGGCGCGGAGCGCCGCGCGCACGGCAGGCCCATTCCCGGGTACCAGTTGCTGCTCGGAGGGTATGTCGGCGAGGAGCAGATCCATTTCGGCCAGAAAGCACTGCGCCTTCCCGCACGCAACGCACCCGAGGGAGTCGCGCGCGTGGTGCGCAGGTTCGCTGACGAGCGCACACCGGGCGAGTCGTTCCGCGGCTGGATGGACCGCTCGGGCGGGGCAACCGCCGTTGCCGAGGGACTCCGTGATCTCGACCACGTTCCCGCACCCGACGACGCACCGGAGTTCTTCGTGGATTACGACGAGACGGCACCGTTCGTTCCGGAGGTCGCCGAGTCGGAGTGCGCCACCTGACGCGAGTGCGTCACTGCGGCGCCGCGCTCGTCTAGTTTCGGCACGTGCTCGCCGACCACGTGAACTTCGACCAGGGGGCATTCCTCGTGGTTGCGGTGATCGGAACGGTCGCGTTCGCCACTTCGGGCGTGATTGCCGCCGCCGAGGCCGGGCACGACTGGCTCGGTGCCGCGGTGCTGGCCGTGGTGGTGGCTGTCGGTGGCGGAACCATCCGCGACCTTCTCGTGGGGATGATTCCCGTGATTTGGGTGCGCGACGAGTGGCCCGTGTGGGTCGCGCTCGGAACTGCAGTGGTGGGGCTCGCCGTGCTGCGGCTACGACCCGGCACCGACCCGCGACGACAGTTCTGGTATCTCGCCAGCGACGCAGTGGGTCTCGGGGCATTCGTGGTGCTCGGAGCGTCTATCGCAATCGGCTCGGGTACGTCGTACTTCATGGCGGTGTTCATGGGTGTCATCACCGGGGTCGGCGGCGGCGTCATCCGCGACATCTTCACCGGCCGTACGCCGATGGTGTTCGTGGGCCAGGTGTACGCGGTTGCCGGCATCATCGGCGCCACTGCACACGTGCTGCTGCACCGCGCGAACGCGGGTGAGGGCCTGCAGGTGTGGCTGCCCGTAGTGGTGGTGGTGGCCGTCCGTGCCCTCGCCATCAGGTTCGACCTGCACCTGCCCCGTGCATCCGGTCGGTAGATCTGTTCCTGTTCGCCGCGGCAACCGTGCCGCAGGCTCGGTACATGACTCTCGGCTGGCGGTTCGTCATCGTGTCATCGCTTGTCGCCATGTGCGCGGCAGTTGTGCCGAACGTGCGGTTCGCAACCGCCGTCGATGACGCCGGCGATGGCGGGGGTGGGCCGGCACCCGCATCAGTGCTGCCGCTCGCGACCAACAGGTGATCCACGCACCCGGTGCACGGTGTCGTCACTAGTGTCGGCTCTGCATGGCGGGAAAGTCGGGTGACAGGTCGGTGCACTTCCCGGCCATCGAGAAGAAGCACGGCAGGCCGGTGGCGTTCTGGTTGAAGGAGCTGGCGGGCCTCAAGGACGCGAAGTACGCCGACCAGATCTCCTTTCTCCGCGAGCGCCACGGCTTCAGCCAGGCGCACGCCAACGCGTTGGTGATGTACGCGCGAGGGTCCACGACCACACGGCGAGTGGACACGCCCGAGGCCTACTTCCGAGGGCTCGGAGGCGACCGCGAGAGGCTCGCCCGGGAGATCTTTGCGACGGTCACCGCGAAGTTCCCGAAGCTCGAGGCCGTCATCGCGTGGAACCAGCCGATGCTGAAACAGGGAAAGGAGTACGTGTTTGGGCTGTCGGCGGCGCGAAACCATCTGCTGATTGCGGCGGTGGGCGGCAATGCGGTCGAACTGCTGGGGGACCGGCTCACCGGTCTGGAGTCCAACAAGAAGACGATCAGGATCCCTCTTGACTGGAAGGTGGACAGGAAACTGCTCCACGACCTCGTGCGTGCCCGCCTCGCCGATATCGACTGACTGACGCGACGCGGTACGTGCGTCTCGTGACATGCGCTGACCGGTTCGTTACGTTCCCCGCATGAGCATCGCTTCCAGACCGGGTTTCCCCGCGGCGCACCGCACGACAGCGCAAAGGTACGCACTCGCTTCGTTGTGGATGCTCGCCCTCGTCCCCGTGGGCATCGTGTTCGCCGCGGCGTGGGCCATCTACGTGGACACCAGCCCCACGCTGTCCGAGGATGAGCGCGTCCGCGGATGGGGCACGGTGGTGCGCGAGCTGCCGTCGTCGCTCTTTCTCCTCGCCGTGGTGGTCACCGGGTTCGTGCTGGCGGTTCGCGCCGGCCGAATGGGCGAGAGGCGACGCGCCGCGACCGCGATCGGGCTGCACGGGGCTGCACTGTTCTTCATCCTGCTGGTGGTGATGAACGGCAGCGCGGAGAACATCATGACCACACGTCCGGCCACGGTGAAGTGGCTGTTGCTGCCCGCGCAGGTGGCAATCACCGGTGCGGCGGTATGGACGGCCCGCCGGTCAGCCGGCGTCGGGGCCGAGTCCCAGCCAGGTTGAGAACACGTCGGCACACAGCAGCAGCTGATCGATTTCCACCCATTCCACCGCTGTGTGTGCGTTGTCGATGGAGCCGGGCCCGAACACCACCATCTCCCCAGCGAACCCGGAGTAGCGCAGCGCGTTCGTCCCGTACGAGGCGACCTCGGGTTGCGTGCCCGCCCACGCCGCAAGTTTCCGCACCAGCGGTGTGTCGGGGGACTGGTAGAACGCCGGCGCCCCCAGGTACACCAGCGGGAACTCGACGGGCAGCGGGCACTCGCGGCGCACGAGGTTGCACAGGTGGTCGGCGACATCCTGCGTTGACTCGCCCGGCACCACGCGCCTGCCCACCGAGACCGTGCACGAGTCGGGCACCACGTTGCCGCCGGTGCCGCCCTTCACCATGGTGACGGTGAGAGTTCCGTTGCCCACCTCGGTGTCGGGCACGAGTGTCTGCAGTCTCTGGTGCTCCGCCTCGAGTGCGAGCACGAGCTGTGCCGCCCCCGTGATGGCGTTGCGGCCCAGGTGCGGGTTTGCCGAATGTGCTGCCTCGCCGACCACGCGCACCTCGAGCGCGACTGCGCCCTTGTGTCCGTGCACGGGCGCACACATGGTGGGTTCGGCCACGATCACCTCGTCGGGCCGCAGACCACGGGCCTCGGCCCACTTGCGGAACCCGCGCGCGCCCAGCATCCCGCCGGCTTCTTCCGAGATCGAACCCACCACCACGAGGTTCGGCACCGGTCGCCGGCCCGCGGCCCGCGCGTTCTCGAGCACCGCCATGATCACCCCGAGCGACGCCTTGGTGTCGACAGCCCCGCGCCCGTACACACGACCGTCAGCGATGCGGCCGTCGAACGGGTCGCCCTCGCAGTGCTCCACGGTGACGGTGTCGGTGTGGACGTCGAGCACCACCCACCTGTCGCTCGTGCCCTCCCAGATGCCGTAGACGTTCGGACGGCCGTTGGTGACCTCCACGACCTCCACGGTGTCGGCCCCGAGGTCGCGGAAGAACCCTGCCAGTGCATGAGCGAGTCGTGCCTCGCCGGGCTCACCCGAGCGCGGGCCGGCATGCAGCGGGTTCACGCTCGGAATCTGCACGAGGCGGCTCACCCAGGACGCGAGGTGTTCGCTGCGCGTTGTCATGCGCGGCAGTCTCGCACACCGTCGCGCGGCGTGACTCCTGTGCCTTGAGTGTTGGTTCCCGATTCCGCACGCTTGTTCACGGGCGGCACGTGTCGCCCGCTCGATGAGGAGGCAACCCCCATGAAAAAGAACAAGCGCAGACTCGGAATCGC
>JBJTFB010000185.1:0-6289 GCA_046093205.1 Acidimicrobiales bacterium | reverse complement strand
AAGTACGTCGGCACCAAGCGGTTCGGTCTCGAGGGTGCGGAATCGATGATCCCCATCCTCGACGAGGTCCTGTCGGCGGCCGCCGACGACGGCATGCCCGGTGCGGGCATCGGCCTGCCCCACCGCGGCCGACTCAACGTGCTCGCGAACATCATGGGCAAGGACTACGACGTCATCTTCAAGGAGTTCGAGGGCCACGTGAACCCCGACTCCGTGCAGGGCAGCGGCGACGTGAAGTACCACCTTGGTGCCCACGGGTCTTACTCGTCCGGCTCCGGCAACTCGATCGACGTCGAGCTGGGTGCGAACCCGAGCCACCTCGAGACGGTGAACTCCATCGTGCAGGGAATGGTGCGCGCCAAGCAGGACAAGATCCAGCCGCCGGGTGTGTACAGCGTGATCCCCATCCTCATGCACGGCGACTCCGCGTTCGCGGGCCAGGGAGTCGTGGCCGAGGGTCTCGCGATGTCCGACCTCACCGGTTACCGCGTCGGCGGCACCATCCACCTCGTGGTGAACAACCAGATCGGCTTCACCACCGCGCCCGAGCACTCGCGCTCGTCGCAGTACGCGACCGACGTCGCGAAGATGGTGCAGGCCCCGATCTTCCACGTGAACGGTGACGACCCGGAGGCATGCGTGCGTGTCGCGCGCCTCGCCTACGAGTACCGCCAGAAGTTCCACAAGGACGTGGTGATCGACCTCATCTGTTACCGCCTGCACGGCCACAACGAGGGTGACGACCCGAGCTACACCCAGCCGCTCATGTACAGGGCGATCGCCGAGAAGCGGCCGGTGCGCAAGATGTACGTGGAGAGCCTGGTGAAGCGCGGCGACATCAGCCTCGAGACCGCCGAGCAGTCGCTGCAGGACTATCAGTCGAAGCTGCAGGGCGCACTCGACACCGCCCGGGCGAAGGTGAACAAGGAGGGCCGCGCCGCACGTCCGCCGGTGCCGGTGGGGGTGCTGCCGCACGTCAACACCGGCGTGAGCCGCGCCGTGGTCGACAAGGTGTTCCGCCAGCTCACGAACTACCCGGAGGGGTTCACGGTCCACCCGAAGCTGGTCCGTCAGTTCGAGCAGCGCGTGAAGCAGTACGAGACCGACGGTGACGTGGAGTGGGCGGTGGGCGAGGCCCTCGCGATCGGTTCGCTGGTTCTCGAGGGCTTCGATGTCCGTCTTGCCGGCGAGGACTCCCGCCGCGGCACGTTCAGCCAGCGTCACGCGACACTGGTCGACAACACAAACGAGTCCCGCTGGACACCACTGCAGAACCTGGAGGGCGCGACCGGCAGCTTCTGGGTGTACGACTCACTGCTGTCCGAGTACGCGGCCCTCGGCTTCGAGTACGGGTACTCGCACGCAAACCGCAACGCACTCGTGATGTGGGAGGGCCAGTTCGGTGACTTCGTGAACGGGGCCCAGATCGTGATCGACCAGTACCTGGTCGCCGCCGAGGACAAGTGGAAGCAGCAGAACGGGCTCGTGCTCCTGCTTCCCCACGGCTACGAGGGGCAGGGCCCGGAGCACTCCAGCGCGCGCATCGAGCGTTTCCTGCAGTCGTGTGCCGAGGACAACATCCAGGTGGTCAACGCCACCACCGCGGCCCAGTACTTCCACGTGCTGCGCCGCCAGCTGCACCGCGACGTGCGCAAGCCGCTCGTGATCTTCACGCCCAAGCAGCCGTTGCGCATGAAGGAGAGCCGTTCCCGCATCGAGGAGTTCCTCGACGGGTCGTTCCGTGAGGTCATGGATGACCACCGTGTCGCCGACCGGGAGTCGGTGCGCCGTGTCGTCCTGTGCAGCGGCAAGGTGGCATGGGATGCGATGAACGAGCGTGACAAGCGCGGTGCGCCCGCGGCCGTCGTGCGGGTGGAGCAGCTGTACCCGTTCCCGCTGGAGCAGATCAACGAGACGCTCTCGCACTACCCGAACGCCCGCGAGATCGTGTGGCTGCAGGAGGAACCCGAGAACATGGGCCCCTGGCACTTCGTGGAGCACCTGATCTGGCGCGTCAAGGAGCGTGGCTACGACCTCCGCTCGGTGTCGCGTGTCGCGTCCGGCAGCCCTGCCACCGGCTCGAGCACCATCCATGCGCAGGAACTCGCCGACCTCATGGACGAGACCTACGCAAGTCTCTGACGCGCGTCAGCCGAGCGGCAGACCGAGTATCGACGACAGTTCCGCGAGCGCGGCGGCCGGTTCGCCCACCTTCACGGTGCGCATGCCCATCACGGCGGCAGGCTTCAGGTTGATGCCGAGGTCGTCAAGGAACACGCATTCCGCGGGCTGCACGCCGAGCAGTCCGCAGGCAATCTCGTAGAAACGCGGCTCGGGCTTGCGGCAGCCCACCTTGCTGCTCTCCACCACGTGGTGGAACCTGTCCATCACCGCCCGCACCGCCGCACTGCGCGCGTCGGCGGGCTCCTCACGGCTCACCACGTTGTTCGTGAGGCACGCGGTGAGGTACCCGGCACCGATGACCGCATCGAGCGCTGCCACCATCGTGGGCCGGATGTCGCCGGAGAGGAGCGACAGCACGTCGGCGCCGGGTATGCGGTGGCCGAGAGCCTCGCTCTCGCGGGCGAACAGGGTGTCGAACTCGGCGGGCGTGATGTCGCTGCGCTCGAGCAGGGCCCACGCATTCGTGTCGGGGTTCGTGGCGTTCACGCGGCGGATGATGTCGCGCGGAAGACCCCTCGAGTCCTCGTAACGGTTGAACGCCTCGAAGGGGCTCGAGAGGATGACACCACCGAAGTCCCACAGCACGGCCCTGAATCGAGGCTCTGACACGGTCTGCACACTAGGTGGACTGCTCCCGGGCCGCCCGACCGGGCACACCGGTGGTTGACTGGGGAGGTGACCAAGCACGTGATCGTCGACGGATCCAACATCGCCACGGAGGGCCGCTCGAGCCCCAGCCTCGCGCAGCTGAGCGACGCCGTCACCGCGTTCATGAAGGAGTACCCGAACGCCAAGATCACCGTGGTCGTCGATGCGACGTTCGGGCACCGCATCGCACGCAAGGAGGTGGCCGAGTTCAACAAGGCCATCGAGCACAACGAACTGGTCGCCCCGCCCGCGGGCGCAATCGGTCGGGGTGATGCCTTCATCCTCGCGATCGCGGACAAGGCACGGGCCACTGTGCTGTCGAACGACAGCTACCAGGAGTTCCACGGTAAGTACAAGTGGCTCTTCGACGAGGGCCGTCTGATCGGCGGCAAGCCTGTGCCGCACGTCGGGTGGGTGTTCGTCGAGCGCGTCCCTGCGCGCGGGCCCACCAGCCGCAAGTCCGTGAGGACGGGCAAGGTCGTGCACAAGGAGCACTCTCCGAGCCCCGAGGCGAGCAAGCCGATGCCCGTGCCGAAGGCGCCGCCGCCCGGTGCGCGCGTGAACCCCGCGCCCACCGGTCGCGTGCGCATGGCGAACGAGGTCATGCCCTATCTCGCGTTCGTCGAGAAGAACCCGGTGGGCACCACCGTCAACGCTGTCATCACGGAGTACAACGCGAACGGGCTCACCGTGTCGATCGGTGACATCAACGGCTACATGCCGCTGCGCAACGTGTCGGCGCCGCCGCCGCGCAGCGCCCGTGAGGCATTCACGCTCGGCGACAAGGTCGCACTGGTGGTGGTGGGCTACACCGCCTCACGGCGCAGTGTGGATCTTGCGGTGCCGGGCGTGGTGAAGGTGGAGCCGGTCGCGAAGAAGGCGCCCGCACGGAAGGGCGCACCGAAGAAGGCCGCACCGAAGAAGGCCCCATCCGAGAAAGCACCGGCGAAGAAGGCCGCACCCGCGAAGAAGGCCGCCCCGGCCAGGAAGGCCTCCGCGGTGAAGAAAGCGCCGGCGAAGAAGGTGGCAGCCGCGAAGAAGGCTGCCCCGTCCCGCAGGGCGTGACCACACCTTCGCCGGTGGCGGTCGGCTTGGCTACCTTGCTCTCGTGCTGATCGCTGCCTGGAACGTGAACTCCCTCAAGGCGCGTCTGCCGCGCGTGGAGGAGTGGCTCGCCCGTGTGCGGCCCGACGTCCTCTGCATGCAGGAGACGAAGCTCGCGAACGATGCGTTTCCGTCGGATGCGATGGCTGCCCTCGGTTACGAGAGTGCCCACTTCGGCCAGGGGCAGTGGAACGGTGTGGCCATCGTGTCGCGCGTGGGGCTTGACAACGTCCTGCCGAACTTCGCGGCCGGCGTGGAACCCGACCACGAGGCACGCATCATCACCGCCACCTGCGGGGGTGTCCGGGTGTCGTCGGTGTACGTGCCGAACGGCCGCGAGCTCGACCATGACCACTACCGCTACAAGCTCTCGTGGTTGCGGAGGCTGCGCGAGCATCTCGATGCAGACTCCAGCCCCGACGATGACGTCGTCGTCACCGGTGACTTCAACATCGCCCCTGACGACCGCGACGTGTGGGACCCCGCACAGTTCGTCGGTGCCACCCACGTGAGCGAACCCGAGCGCGACGCACTGCGCCACGTGTGCGGGTTCGGTCTCGAGGACACCTTCAGGCTGTTCACCCAGGACGGCGGCGTGTTCAGCTGGTGGGACTACCGCGGCGGTTCGTTCCACAAGAAGCAGGGGATGCGGATCGACCTCGTCCTGGCGAGCAGGTCGGTGGCCGCCCGGGCAGTGTCGTCCACCGTCGACCGGGAGGCACGCAAGGGCGAGAAGCCGAGCGACCACGCGCCGGTGGTCCTGGAGGTCGGTCCTCGATGACCGAGAAGGAGACCTTCACATTCCCCCCGTTCCACGAGAGGGCGGTGCCACTCACCGATGCCGACAACCTGCGCATCAACCTCACGCGGGCCACGAGGGAGCTCATACGTGAGTCGTTCGTTTCCACGGCATCGGATGCCGACATGCAGGCAGCCATCGATGCCGTCCGCGCCGCAACCGAGGCCGTCGCACGGGCCACCGGACGGGACGTGGGCGCGTTCAACTCGAACTTCATGGACCGCAGCCCGTTCATGGGGCTCATGAACCCGCTCGCACCGCCCATGGAGGCCACGCTCGACCGCGGGTACGGCGGGTTCGGGGCAGTCATCGGCACCGTCACCTTCCGCGAGCCACACGAGGGCCCGCCCGGACACGTGCACGGAGGTTTCATTGCGGCGGTGTTCGACGAGGTCCTCGGTCAGGCGCAGTCTCTGTCGGGACGGCCCGGAATGACAGGGAGGCTGTCCATCACCTACCGCGCCCCGACGCCCCTCTTCCGCGAGCTGACCATCCGCGGTTGGATCGACCGCATCGACGGCAGGAAGATCTTCACGAAGGGCACCCTGCACGTCGGTGACACCCTCTGCTGCGAGTCGGAGGGCCTGTTCATCTCCATGCCCGCCGAGCACATGCACCTGTTGCGCAAGGGTCGTGACGTCACCGGCTCCACGGTTCCGCAGGAAGTGAAGTCAAGAATGGCGGGCGAGCACCCTCAGCAGTGACTCCCCGTGCCGTGCCGCGAACGACCGGTCGGTGACCGCGGCGATCTCGTCGAGCGTTCGGGGGTGTTCCGTCGCGAGGCGAAGGATCTGCGCGTCGGTGAGCAACCCGGCGGCGTCGAGCCTCGTCCGGCGGGCGAGGGCCGCGCGCCACTCGCGCAGGCCGACCACGAGCGGGTCGTCGACGGGTGCCGTGTCCCTCGTCCGGCGGAGGCTCTCACCGGGTCCAGCCTCCGTCGTGACCACCGACGCCGACACGGGGAGCAGCATCGACCTCCGTCTCGTGCGGCCGCGGCGCACGGCCGCCCATGTGACCGCCAGCTCGTTCGCCGCCCTAGTGAATGCCACGTACCCGAGCCGGGCCTCCTCGGCCCTCTCGATCTTCGTGCGGGCCGAGGAGTGGGGAAGCCAGCCGTCCTCGGCGCCCGCGACGACGACCCCCCACCACTGGCGGCCCTTGGCGGCGTGGAACGTCATGACCTCCACGCCTTCCACGTCGGTACGGTCGACGGACGTGACCAGCCACGACCCGAACCCGCGGCCGTCGACCCCCCGTCCACGGTGCTCGTCCAGGTAGGTGCGCATCAGGCCCGCGAGCTCACGGTTCGGGCCGCCGTCCTCGTCATCGGTTTCGTCGAGCACGTCGGATGACCACACCGACATCGCCTCTCGCCCGGCCAGTGACACCGCGAGGGCCAGCGCGGCGGCCCATTCCGGCCCCCGTCGTGACGACCGCACCGGTATGCCCGCGTTGCGGAGTGCGATGGAGATCTCCTCGGCGTGCGCATTGGTGCGGGTCAGCACCGCGAGCAGGTTCCACGTGCCGCACCGCGCGCGCATGTCGCTCACGAGC
>JBJTFB010000184.1:0-19545 GCA_046093205.1 Acidimicrobiales bacterium | reverse complement strand
TCACGACGCTCGACGGCGCGGTGGGCACGGTCCGGTCGTCCTGAGCACGGTGCCGCGGGCACCAGGCACCGGTTAGCGGCGCTCCCCCATGAACATGCCGCGCAGTGCCTGGTAGTTCTCGATGCAGTGGCCTGCACCGAGCACGACAGCCTCGAGCGGCTGCTGGGACATCCGCACCGGCACCTCGGTCTCGCGCGCTATGCGGCTCGCGAGCCCGCGAAGCATGCCACCTCCGCCGACGAGGAACATCCCGCGCGCCAGGAAGTCCTGCGCCAGTTCGGGCGGTGCCTTCGCAAGGCACCGTTTCACGGATGCGACGATCGCGGCGACCGGTTCGTCGATCGCGAAGCGGACCTCCTCGGCGGTGAGGCGGACGGTCTTGGGAAGGCCGGTGACGAGGTCACGCCCGCGGATGTCGGCCTCACGGTCCTCGGGCCCGGGCTCGGCGGAGCCGATCTGGATCTTGATGGCCTCCGCTGTGCGCTCGCCGATTGCCACACCGTGCTCACGCCGCACGTAGTTCTGGATGAAGGAGTCGATGTCGAAACTTCCCACCCGCACGGCCTCGAGAGCGACGACACCCCCGAGGCTGATCACGGCCGTCTCACTCGTGCCGCCACCGATGTCGATCACCATGTTGCCGATCGGCTCGTCGATCGGCAGGTTCGCCCCGATGGCAGCCGCCATCGGCTGCTCGATCAGCTGCGCGTCGCTCGCGCCCGCCCGTCGTGCGGCATCGGTGACCGCGCGCCGCTCCACCTCGGTGATGGCGGACGGCACGCAGATGATCACCTTCGGACGGGTGAAACGGGAGACACCGACACGCTGGAGGAGAAGCCTGATCATGCGTTCGGTGATGTCGAAGTCGGTGATGGCGCCGCCCCGCAGCGGCCTCACCGCGGCGATGTAGCTGGGCGTGCGGCCGATCATGTCGAGCGCCTCGCCCCCGGTCGCGAGCACCTCACCGGTGCGGCGGTTGACGGCAATCACTGAGGGTTCGTTCAGCACGATGCCGCGGCCCTTCATGTACACGAGCGTGTTGGCGGTTCCGAGGTCGATTGCCAGGTCACGCGCCACGGAGCCAGCCTATGCGCGCCGAGAACCCGTGGACCGTTACCGACGTGAGTTGTCGGGCGTGTCCCGCACCACGGTGCCCCGTCGGGACTCGGGTGACAACGCGTCGATGTGCCTGCGGAACGCAGCGATGCTGTCGTCGATGCGGGCCTTCCTGTTGTCCAGCCACACGAGCACGAGCAACGCGGTGCCGCTGAGAACGGAGAGAACGGTGAAGAACACCGGAAGGAACGCAAGCGCGATCATCACTGGTCACCCGGCCCCGGAACCGCCGACGGCGGGACGAGCTCGTGCGCGCGTGTGCCCCAGTGCTCGCCGCCGTCCCAGATCTCCTTCTTCCAGATCGGTGCGCTCGACTTCAGCGCGTCGATCGCGAAGCGAGCGGCATCGAAGGCCACCGGACGGTGAGCCGAAGACGCTGCCACCACGACAGTGGACTCCCCGAGCGCCACCCGACCGGTGCGGTGGTGGATGGCCACCCTCCTCGTGCGGGGGAAACGTGCACGGATCTCGGCCACGATGGCAACGAACGCCGGGATCACCATCTCCTCGTACGCCTCGTAATCGAGGGCGACGACACCCGAACGCCCATCGGCGTGGTCACGGACTGTGCCGCTGAACAGCACCACCGCGCCGCAGTCGTGTGCGGCCGCCCAGTCATGGACGGGCTCGACGGCTAGAGGTCCGTCGCAGAGCAGCAGCCACTCGTCGGAACCTGTCACTGCCGGGGGCTGCACCACCCCGCGAAGCGTACAAGGGCGACTGCACCACGCAAGGGGACGCAAGTAGTGTCATCGTCTCGTGGAGACGGGCGACGAGTTCGACAACGGGAACACAACACCGGTGCCCCCGCACGAGCGCGAATGGCGTCACCCTTCCGAGGTACACGCCGCGAACCGGCAGCGCATAGCGGCCGAGGCGGCACCTCCCCCCGTCAGCCGCCGCACCACGGGGATACTCGCGGTGATCGGGGCAGCCGCGGCGGCAGTGCTCGTCGGGGTCGCCGTGCCGAAGGGCATCCCCGCAGGTCGCGAGCAGCCCGCGGTCACCTCGGGTGCCGACGCATCACCCGTCGATGTGGTGTCGAAGGGTGCAGCCCGCGGCACCGCCGTCGAGTTCACGAGAGGCTGGTTCGCCACCCACATCTCGGACGTGCGTGCGGACGGGGCCGACGGAACGACAATCATCTCCACTCCCGACGGCGTTTCCCACAGGACACGACACTCGGTGGACATAGTCGGCCTCTCGTTATCGGTGTTCACCGACGGAATCCACGAGGACAACTGCAACTTTGAGACCGGGTACGGGGAGGATGAGTTCCGATACCTCCTCGAGGCAGGTTCACTGAACGTGATCGACCGCACTCTCGCGCGGCACGACGTGCGGAACAGTCTGCCGCTCGATGCGGCGGCGCGGGAGACCGTGCCGCTCCACGTCGACACGCAGGTCGACGGACCCGGCGTGCTTGTTGCGTTCGACGACCGACCCGTCGGACTCGTGGTCGTTCTTGACCACAGGACGGTTGCGGTCCTGTTGCCCAGGCTCGGCGAACTCATCTGCGGCGCCTGACGAACCTCCCGATCACCGCCGCCACCGCCAGAACTGCCGCCACGGAACCCGCAAGTGCGATCTCCTGGCGCCTCTTCGCACTGACGGCGTCCATCCATGGTGCCTCACTGCCGGCAACGTAGGCCTCGTCGTTCGACACATGCGGCACCCAACCGAGCGCCCTGAGCCGTGCGTTGGAGACGTGCCAACTGTGACGGGCGTACTCCCGCAGACCGGGTGGCACCGGACCGTTCAGGAACCTCCACCGCACGGCATCCACGAGTGACCTGGCCCATTCCGGCAGCACGACTGGAAGTGCATGCGACGAGAGCTCGTGCAGCCGCTCGCCGGCGATCGCCCCGTCGGGCGAAACGTTCAGAACGGCATCGGGTCGCAGCCGGCGCACGGTGGCCTTCGCAGTCTCGAGGTCGTCCCGGTGGAGGAACTGCGCCGCATGGTCAGCCGAGACTGCCTCCCCGCCGAGGGCGTCAGCGAGCGCGCGCACCAGCCGCGAGGGGTTGCCCGGCTCCACGACGGGCACGGGCCGCAGCACGGTCACGGTGCGACCGGTCGTCCCCGTGCGCCACGTCTCCACGAGCGCCTCCGCCGTGGCACACGCGACAGCGAAACCGAACGAGGGGACCGGACGCACCGGGACGTCCTCGTCGATCGGGGCGGGGTTGTTCGGCCATGCGCCGTACACCATCGCCGACGACACAACCAACAGGTGCGACTGTCCCGCAGCCGTCGCGCTGCGCAGGAAACTGCGCGTCACATCGACGATCGTGTCGCTGCGGTCGAAGGAGTCTGCGTATGCACTGAGGTCGAGCTCGGGGAACGGAACGAGCAGCCCGACGCCGTTGTCGGTGCCGTCCGTGTCCGCCATGAGAACGAGGCTAACGGCACGTAGCCTGACGTCATGCCGGACGATGACGTGCCGCAGGAACCGGGTCTTCCCTTCGGGGGTATCCCGTTCCTCAACGACATGATGAAGGCAATGGCATCACAGGGGCCGCTCAACTGGGACCTCGCGACACAGGCGGCGGCTTCAGCCGCACGCGGTGACACCGACGATCCCGCGCCGGAGCCATCGGTGCGCATCGAGTGGAACTCCCTCGCCGACATCGCCGACATGCGTGTGCGCGGCATCACGGGGCTCTCCACCGGGCCGCGCGACGTGCACACGGAGATACACACGACGACACGGGCCGTGTGGGCCCACCGCACGCTGCAGGACCTCCGCCCTCTCTTCACCGAGCTCGCGACCGCGTTGAACAGGCCTCAGCCCACCCGGTCGGACGACCCGCTCACCTCCATGTTCGCGGGACTGTCCGGTCTGCTCATGCCGTCGTTGATGGGACTCACCATCGGCTCGATGATCGGATCGATGGCCACGCGCGCCTTCGGCCAGTACGACCTCCCGCTCTCGCGGCCCCATGCCTCCGACATCCTCGTGGTGGCGGGCTCTGTCGACAGGTTCGCAGGCGACTGGTCGATTGCGCGCGATGACCTGCGCATGTGGGTGCTGGTGCACGAGTTGTCGTCGCACGCCGTGTTGAACATGCCGGCAGTAACCGACGGTCTGATGGCCACGGTGAGGCGGTACGTGGGCGCCTTCTCACCTGATGCGGACGCGTTCCTCTCGGGTCTCGGCGACCTCGACCCCACCGATCCATCGGCCCTCGAGAGCCTCCAGAGCCGTCTCTCCGACCCCATGCTGCTCGTCGGCGCCATCCGTTCCCCGCAGCAGGAGGCGCTGCAGCCGGTTCTCGACGCGCAGGTCGCCGCCGTCACCGCGTACGTCGACCATGTGGTGGATGCGGCGGGCGCGCAGTTGTTCGGGAATCCCGGACCGATCGCGGAGGCGGTACGCCGCCGACGGCTGGACGGACGCACGGAAGCGGACCTGGCCGAACGCCTGCTCGGGGTGTCGCTCTCGAGGTCGCTGCAGGCCCGCGGACGCTCCTTCGTGGAGGGAGTCGCGGAGCGAGCGGGCGCCACCGCACTTCGGCCGATGCTCGAGTCTGCCGCGAACCTGCCGACGCCTAACGAGCTCGACGCCCCCGGCCTCTGGCTCGCGCGTCTCGAGGTGCAGTGAGCCTGCGGTCGCGCAGGAGAACGAACATCCCCGCAGCCCCGACGACACCGATGCACCACGAACCCGTGGGGCCGCCGAGGTCGAACACCACCGGTACCAGTCCTCCTGCTATCCACGCCAGCTGGTTGTGGGTCTCGAACCTGGCGAACGCACCGACCTTGTCCGCATCGGGCGCGCCCGACTGGACGGTCGCCTCGAACGCCACCCGTCCGATGGCTGCCGCTGCGTTCACCACCGCAGTGAGGAGTATCCCCGCGATGAACACCCCGCTGAACCCTGCCCCGAGTCCCCCGGCAGCCACGAGGGCGAGGGACCACGTGAGCATCGCCTGCGTGCTCATGCGCGCCCGGACCGACGGTGCGACCCAGTTCGCCGCGAGGATCGAGAGGTTTCCCACAGCGATGGCGAACGCGAACCATGCAGTGCCCGCAATCTCCTCGCGCAACCAGAACGCGAGGTGGAAGAACATGAACCCGACGGCGGCGCGGAGGAACCGCATCGTGTTCGCCGCGTGCACGACGGTCGCGGAGTGCAGTTCCTCGAACTCGAGTTCGGCGTCCGCTGCGGGCTCGGCGGTGCGGCGGGGCAGGTGCACCGTCTGCACCGCGGCAGCCACGAACAGTCCGGCACCCGCGTAGAGGGCAAGCGACGGGTCGATTGCCTGGAGCGCGAAGGCCGGCACACCGGCCGCGAACCCCACGATTCCTGCGATCTTCGCCAGCCGACTGTTGGTCTCCACGAGCCTGGCGTCACCCGACACAAGCAGCGGCACGATCGCGCTCTTCGAGATCGAGTAGGTCTTCGACAGCACAAGCGCCCCGAACGCCACCGGGAAGAGCGCGATGGAGTCGAACGCGGAGTTCATCGCGATCATCAGCACGGCACGGGTCACGCACACCCCGAACAGCACGGCCCTCTGCCCCCCGGCGAACCGCTGCACGATGGGCCCGACGAAGCGGGCCACCACGGTGAACGGGGCGAAACTGAACAGCAGGAAGAGCAGCACCTTCGGACGCGCGTCGGTGGGGCTGATCGAGAGGAACACGGAGTCCGCCAGCGACACCGCCATGGTGGCCTCCCCCGCGACAACCAGGGCGTGCAACCGTGACAGCCGGTTGAGCGGGGTCGGGGGCGGCAGCCCCGTGCCGCGCCCGTCATCGCCCGAAGTGCTCACGGGGCGATGTTAGGCACCGCCGGACCCGGGTCAGCGCGGCTTGTCGTACTTGTAGCCGAGACCGCGGATGGTGACGATGCGTTCGGGATTCGAGGGGTCGTGCTCCACCTTCGAGCGCAGACGCTTGATGTGGACGTCCAGGGTCTTCGTGTCGCCCACGTAGTCGCTGCCCCACACCCGGTCAATCAGCGTCTCGCGCGGCAGCACCCTTCCCGCGTTTGCGATGAGGATATGCAACAGCTCGAACTCCTTCAATGGGAGCGTCGAGGTCTCCCCGCGGATCACGACCTCGTGACGTGACGGGTCGACCGACACGTCACCAACGGTGATGCCTTCGCCGTCGAGCTCCCCTCCGCGGTCGCGCGGCGCACGGCGCAGCACCGCCCTGATGCGGGCCACGAGCTCGCGCAGGCGGTAGGGCTTGGTGACGTAGTCGTCGGCACCCACCTCGAGGCCGACCACTGTGTCGATCTCGGCGCCCTTCGCGGTGACCATGATGATCGGCGTGGTGGTGCGCTTGCGCAGCTGCCGGCACACATCGATTCCCGACATGCGCGGCAGCATCACGTCGAGCAGCACCACGTCGGGTTTGACGATGTCGAACATCTCGAGCGCCATGTGACCGTCGCGTGCGACCTCCACCCGGAATCCCTCGCGCTTCAGGCCGACCTTCAGGGCCTCCACGAAGGACTCCTCGTCCTCCACCACGAGAACGGTGGGTTCATTCATCGGTGCCGCTGGGTTCATGCTCGTTGGGCATCATGCCTTCTCCTGGAATGCCGGACACCGGGAAACGGAGCGTGAAGGTGCTTCCTTCACCTTCCCGTGAGGTCACGTTCACCTCTCCGCCATGGTTCGACACCACCCGTTTCACGATGGACAGGCCGAGACCGGTGCCGCCGGTGGACCGGGTACGGGCCCGGTCGACCCTGAAGAAGCGCTCGAAGATGCGTTCGAGACTTGCCGCGGGGATCCCGATGCCGGTGTCGGTGACGCTCACCTCCACTGCACCGTCGGTGCGCTCGACGGACACCGCGACCGGGCCGCGGCCCTCGCTGTACTTCACCGCGTTGTCCACGAGGTTCGACACCGCGGTGACGAGCTGGAAATGATCGCCGGGAACGGCGATGTTGCCGCTGCTCACCCGGCAGTCGATTCCCACACCCTCACGCGATGCCCTGTGTGCGACCCGCTCGACCGCTTCGCGGACCACTTCCGCGAGATCGACGGGTGCCACCGACATCTCGCCCCCCATCTCGATGCGGGACAGCTCCAGGAGGTCATCGATGGTGCGGGACATCCGCTCGGACTCCGCCACCATTCTTGCCGCGAGGCTCTTCGCCAGTTCGTCCTCCGTCTCGCCCGCGAGCGTCTCCGCGAGAATGGACATCGCGCCGACGGGGGTTCGCAGCTCGTGACTCACGTTGGCCACGAAATCCGTGCGGATGCGGTCGATGAGAATTCGCTCCGTGATGTCCTCCATGAGGACGATGGCGCCACGCAGGTACTGCACCGCGGACACCTGCACGACCATCTCGGGGGGGCCCGCAAGTTCCATCTGCTCGGTGCCCCCGCGCCCCTCCATCGCCGCACGGGCAACCCGCGTCATCGCGGTGTCCAGCAGAACGTCCTGGTGACGGACCCCCGTGAATGCCACGGCTGACTGATTGCGGGATGTCTCGGCGCCATCGGAGTCGAACACAACCACTGCGAGCGGCAACGCATCGAGCACGGCGGGGAGCGGGTCCGACGGCTCGTCGGCAATCGGTACCGCCGGCACAGGCTGCGGTACCAGCACGGCCGGCTCCGCCCTCGTGCGCATCATCACAGCAACCGCCGTCGCGCCGACAGCCAGACCAACGAGAAACCAGATCACCGCCGGACCACCAGCCGCATGCGCCTCAGCGGGGGTGCTCCCCGGTGTCGTCCTTCTTGCGCTTGTAACGCTCGGCACCCTTGTGCTCGGGCATCCAACCATCCACCAGGTAGCGCACCCTCTCGCCGATGTTCACGGCGTGGTCGCCGATCCGCTCGTAGAAACGGGCGACCATGGCGAGCTGGATCGCCACCTGGAGGTCCATGTCGCTCTCGGCGTGGGTCTCGAGGATGCGCCGCACCAGCTCGCGCTGCAGTCCGTCCAGGAAGGAGTCCATGTCGTCGAGTGCGGCGGCCTTTGCGGCGTCGTTCGCCTCGAACGACTCGAGTGCGGCCACGAACAACTGCTGCGCCTGCTCCCCCATGCGTGCAATGAGCCCACGTACCTTGGGGTCGAGGTCGTGGCCGTAGATGCGCCGCGACGCCTTCGCGATGTTCACGGTGAGGTCGGCAGAGCGCTCGATCTCGCCGATCATCTTCACCACGGCAACGAGTTGGCGGAGGTCGCCGGCGACCGGCGCCTGCAGTGCCAGGAGCTGGTAGCAGCGCTCCTCGAGGTCGACCGAGCGCGCATCAATCTCGTCGTCGTCCTCGATCAACCTGTTCGCGGTGTCGAGATCACCCTCTAGCAGGATGCCGGTGGCCCTGGAGATGGCCTCGATGGTGAAGGCCGCGAGCCTGGACAGCTCCGCCCTCACCTCGTCGAGCTCGTGGTGGAAACCCTTGCGCAGTTCGTCCATCAGCCGAACCTCCCCGTGATGTATGCCTCCGTCCTCTCGTCCTCCGGACGGGAGAAGATCTTCTGCGTGGTGTTGAACTCCACCAGCACCCCGGTGCGACGGTCGCTCTCGGGGTTCACCTCGGTGGTGAAGAACGCGGTGCTGTCCGAGACACGTGCGGCCTGCTGCATGTTGTGGGTGACGATGACAATCGTGTACTGACGCTTGATCTCCTGCATGAGATCCTCGATGCGTGCGGTGGCGATGGGGTCGAGCGCCGAGCACGGCTCGTCCATCAGGAGGACCTCCGGTTCCACCGCGATCGATCGCGCGATGCAGAGGCGCTGCTGCTGGCCGCCCGACAGCCCCATGGCTGACGAGCCCAGGCGGTCCTTCACCTCGTCCCACAGGGCGGCACCCCGCAGCGACTTCTCGACGAGCGCATCGAGGTCGGACTTCCCCGTGGTGCCGTTCACCCTCGGGCCGTAGGCGACGTTGTCGTAGATGCTCTTGGGGAAGGGGTTCGGCTTCTGGAACACCATGCCGATGCGTCGCCTCACCTCGCCCGCGTCCGCGTCGGGGCCGTAGAGGTCGATGCCGTGGTAGTCGACGAAACCCTCCACCCGTGCACCCGGGATGAGGTCGTTCATGCGGTTGAAACAACGCAGCACGGTGGACTTCCCGCAGCCCGACGGCCCGATGAATGCCGTGATCTCGCCGCGCTTCACGTACATGCTGACGTCGCGCACGGCACGGAAATCGCCGTAGTAGACGGAGAGCTCGCGCGCCCGCAGGACCACCTTCTCGTCGGTGTCCCGTGACCCGGGAGTCTCCTGTCCGGATTCTGTGTGCTCTTCGATGGTCGTCATTCTTGCCTACCAGCGTTTCTGGCTCCGATTCCGCAGCAGGATCGCCACGGAGTTGAGTGCGAGCAGCACCGCCAGGAGCACCACAATTGCCGCGGCGGCCAACGGCCTGAACTCCTGCTTGGCGTTGCTGATGTACGAGAAGATCTGGATCGGCAGCACCGTGTACTGGCTGTCGAGGCCGGTCGGGTTGAAGGTGATGAACGAGAGCGCACCGAGCATCAGCAACGGCGCGGACTCCCCGAGAGCACGCGACACCGAAAGGATGGTGCCGGTGAGGATGCCGGGCAGTGCGTTCGGGAGCACCTGACGCCACACCGTCTGCCACTGCGTCGCCCCGAGGGCGAGCGAGCCCTGACGGAGGGAATCGGGAACGGCCCTGATCGCCTCGCGGGACACGATCACCACCGTGGGCAGGACGAGCATCGACAGCACGAGCGAAGCGGTGATTACGGTGGAACCGAGACCGAGGGGGCCGCGCTTGATGAACGCGAGGCCGAGGATGCCGAACACCACAGACGGGACGGCGGCGAGGTTCTGCACGTTCAGTTCGATCAGGCGGTTGTACCAACGCTCCTTGCGGGCGAACTCCTCGAGGTAGACGGCGGCCGACACCCCGAGCGGCAGGCTGATCAGCGAACTGAACCCCACGACCCACAGCGACCCGAAGATTGCCGACTGGATGCCCGCCCGCCGTGGCCTGGCCGAGGGCATGTTGGTGAGGAGGTCGCTGTTGAGACGCGGCCGTGCCTCGACGAACACATTGATGAGCAGCGTCGCGAGGGCACCGAGGGCAATCCCGATCCCCGCAAAGAGGAAGAGCCGGAACACGAGGTCCCTCGCCGTGCGGCCGGGGTCGGACTGCGCGCGGAGGTTCACGACCTCGGCATCGGCATGCGGCGACATCGCGCGGCTCATTCGTACACCTCACGGAACCGGCGCACGATCCTGATGCTCAGCATGTTCAGCAGGAACGTGAAGATGAACAGCAGTGTCCCCACGGCGAAGATCGCCTTGTAGCCGGTGCTTCCGGTGGGCTGGTCACCGATGCCCGCGAAGCCGATGAAGCCGGCCATCGTCTGGCCCTCCTCGCCGGGGTTCGCGGTGAGCTGTGCCTTGCTTCCCGCCGCGAGCACCGCGATTGTGGTCTCGCCGATTGCGCGAGACGCACCGAGCACGATCGCCGCGACGATTCCCGAGAGCGCGGCAGGGAACACGACACCCGTCGACACCTGACGGCGGTTCGATCCCAGCGCGTACGCGCCCTCACGGAGTGCGTTCGGCACCGACACCATCGCGTCCTCCGACAGTGACGCCACCGTGGGGAGGATCATGATGCCGGTGACGATGCCGGCAGCAAGGATGCTGTACGTGCCCACGTCACCGACCGGCCACAGCTTGGCGACGATGTTCGGGTTGACGAAGTTGAGCGCGAAGAACCCGAACACCACAGTGGGGATGCCCGCGAGAACCTCGAGCACGGGCTTCACAATGCGGCGGACCCTGTGCGAGGCGTACTCGCTCAGGTAGAACGCCGCACCGAGCCCCAGCGGGATCGACACCACCATGGCGATGAGGGCCACCCACAGCGACCCGACCACGATCGACCAGACGCCGAACCCCGCGGGGCTGAAGAGCGGTTTCCAGTCGACGCCGCCGAGGAACTCGCCGACCGGCACCTCGGCGAAGAAGTCGAGCGCCGGCCGCACTAGCGCGATGACGATGAGAACGGAGGCGAGCACCGTGACGGCGGAGGCGAGCCCCAGTGCGCCACGGATGACCCGCTCAACCTGCAACCGTCTCCTTGCCGCGCCCGAGGGCTTCAGGGAAACGACCACACCGTCCATGGGTCAGGCTGCGTCGATCTCTGCGATCTTCGCGGCCTCCTCGGCCTTCTGTGCGTCGTTCAGCGGAACGAAGAGCGCCTCGGTGGTCAGTTCGTCACGGTTCTCCTCGAAGAAGGCCATGAGTTCCTTCACCTCGGCACGGCCGGCAGCCTTGAGGCTGACGTACGTGAAGAGGGGCCGTGCCAGCGGCACGTAGGTGCCGTTCTGCACGTTCGCGGCGGACGGCTCCACGCAGCCCTTGCCTCCGTCGATCTTCACGCCCTTCACCTTGTCGGCGTTCTCCTCCAGGTACGAGAACCCGAAGTACCCGAGGGCGCCGTCGTCACCCTGGACACCCTTCACGGTGACGTTGTCGTCCTCGCTCGGGTTGTAGTCCGTGCGGCTGGCACCGCCATCACCGTTGATGGCCTCGGTGAAGTAGTCGAATGTGCCGGAGTCGGTGCCCGCTCCGAACAAGCCGAGCCTCTTGTCAGGGAATGACGCATCCACCTGGTTCCAGTTTGTGACCTTGCCCTCGGCTGCCGGCTCCCACATGGTCCTCAGCTGAGCGGTGGTGAGGCACTCGGCCCAGGTGTTCGCGGTGTTCACCACCACCGACAGTGCGTCGTTGGCCACGACGACCTCGACGAACTCCACGCCGTTCTTCCTGCACTCCTCGACCTCGGAGTCCTTGATCGGCCGCGAAGCATTCGACAGGTCGGTCTCGCCTGCGCAGAACTTCTCGAACCCACCGCCGGTCCCCGACGTCCCGACGGTGACCTTGACGCCAGCGTTCTCCGTCTGGAAGTCCTCGGCCACGAGGGTCATGAGCGGGGCGACCGTGCTCGAGCCGTCGATGAGAATCGAGCCCGACAGATCGGACGACCCACTCCCGCCGGATCCACCTCCGCAGGCAGAGAGAAGGGCAATGGCAGAACCGATGGCTACGGCGCGGCGTGTGTTCATGGTGACTCCAGGGTTAACACTTCGGATGACCCCCGAAAAATAGGCAGGCAGAGTGAACCAGGAGCGCCCTGTGGGTGAACTGAAGGTGAACGACCCCGCCGGGTCAGCGGTTGTCCTCGGGCAACTCGATCACGAAGTCGGGGTCGCCGGTCTCCCACTCGATCGTGATGCGCTCGCGGATGGCGTCCCTCACGATGCGCAGGGCATTCCGGCGGAACTGGGGGTCGTCGCGGCGCGGGGGCAGCAGCACGAGGCGGGCGAGCACGCGGGCCCGGAACTCCTCGATGACCGCCTGCGGGCCCCAGTCCCCGTAGACCTCCCAATGGGGCGCGACGGGGCCGAGATACGTGATACGGGCGTGTGCCCGGGGGGCCTCAGTCATCTGGGTGTCCGACATGTGCGTGCCTCCGTGTGATGCGAACGTGTGCACAGGTGATGTTATCGGCGCACAACAGCACACGGATTTTTCGCAGTGTTTCTCGCACCTTCCCACTTGTTCCCGACGGGTCGTTGTGGAAAACATGACTTCTTGACGAATCTTTGACCAAGGTGACTGCAGTACCTCGCCCGTCCGTGTTTGACTAGGGGTTGCGGGAACTTCCCGCCATGACACCGGCGTCAGAAACGACACCGGACCGACAGCCGGTCGGATGACCGGCGAGGAGGAAGCCATGAGGACAACCCTGAGGATCACGGCACAGCCGGCCGAACCGGTCACCCCGTTCGATGACTCACCCACCGCTTGGATGGCGGACGGCAACTGCCGCAACTACCCGCCCGCGACGTTCTTCCCCTCCGATGGTGTGGGCGTGGAACGCGCGAGGGCCATCTGCAAGGGCTGCCCGGTTGCGGTGAAGTGTCTCGAGTACGCGCTCGAGGAGCGCATCGAGCACGGTGTGTGGGGCGGATGCAGCGAGCGCGAGAGGCGGCGCATCCTGAAGCGACGCCGCTCGGGCGTCTAGGCCGTACGGGGCCCGATCAGGCCTTCGGGTCGGCGGGCTTGTCGTCCGACTTGCCCTCTTCCATTGCCTTCTTCAGCTCACGCTGGGCCTGGCCGAGGTTGCGCGCCATCTTTGGCAGCTGCGCGCCGCCGAAGAGTACGAGGATGACGACGGCGACCATGATGAGCTCGGGAGTTCCCATGGGGTCGACCCTACCATCGGACCGGGGTGCGGTGCCCCCGGGAGAGAGGAGCGCGGCGGTTGCTCGAGTGTGTGGTGAACGTGAGCGAGGGTCGCGATGCCCGTGTGATTGCCGGTCTGGCGGCGGCCGTGTCGGGAGCGGTGCTCGACGTGCACTCCGACCCGCACCACAACCGGAGCGTGTTCACCCTCGTGGGTGAGGACGCACCGCGTGCACTCACCACTGAGTGCGTGGAGACGCTCCGCATCAGCACCCACGAGGGTGTGCACCCGCGTCTCGGTGTCGTGGATGTCGTGCCTTTCGTGCCGCTCGCCGGGTCGGGCTTCGCGGACGCCGTGCGGGCACGGGACGACTACGCAGCCTGGCTGGCCCGCACCCACGGTGTCCCCGCGTTCCTCTACGGCACGGGTGCCACTCTCCCCCAACTGCGCCGCGAGGCATGGAGGGGCCGTCTCCCCGACACCGGGCCGGCCTCGCCGCATCCCACGGCCGGAGCGGTGTGCGTGGGTGCACGCAGTGTCCTGGTGGCCTACAACGTGTGGCTGGACTCACCCGATCCGGGCCCGGCGCGGCGCATCGCGGCAGCCGTCCGTGACGAGTCGGTGAGGGCACTCGGTCTGGTCACCGGTGACCACACGCAGGTGAGCATGAACCTCATTGCACCGTCGACCACCGGCCCGGCCGAGGCGGTGGATCGCATCATTCCTCTGGCCGCAACGGAAGGAGTGACGATCCGGCGGTGCGAGCTGGTGGGCCTGCTGCCGCTTGAAGTACTCAGGAGCATCCCGCGCGGACGTTGGGAACAACTCGACGTGGCGGAGGACCGCTCGATCGAGGCACGGCTCGACGCCGCAGGAATCAGCCGTTGACGATGCTGATGCCGCGCACGGCCTGCGCGCGTTGACGGCGCAGACGACGCCGCTCACGCTCGGAGAGGCCGCCCCAGATGCCGAATTTCTCGCCGTTTGCGAGTGCATACTCGAGGCAATCGTCACGCACGATGCAGCCCCTGCACACTTCCTTTGCTTCCCTGGTGCTCGCGCCCCGCTCGGGGAAGAACAGATCAGGATCCACCCCGAGACAGTTGGCCTGGTCCTGCCAACCTCGTTCCTGACTCAGCGTCTCGCCGTCTCCGTTCACGTGTGCCTCCCGTATATGGCCACCCGACACCGAGTCCACGGGAGGACACCTCGGTTCCGGCGGGCAGCCGTGTAATTACAACGATGTCATTGTGCCAACCCCGGACGGAAAAGGCAAGCGGAAAGCCATGAGAATCAAGGGTTTCGCAATCCACAGGCCCCAACAGGCCTGATTCTGTTGGGTTTATCAGCCCGAACGGGCCGTTTTCCTTCTGTTTTCAAGGAAATCCACGAGTACATAGCTCCCGAGATTGTCGGGGTCGGTGAAAAAGGCGCGGCCCGAGTTGATCTGGGTCATCTGCTCGATGAACCGGCGCAACGACTGGGTGGCGTCCAGCACGAATGTGTTGATGCGGATGTCGTCGCGGGTGCAGCGCATGACCTCCTTCAGGGTGGCCTCGAGTGTCTCTCGCACCGGCGGGTAGTTGAAGTACACCTCGCCGCGCGGGGTGATGTGCGCGGTGGGCTCGCCGTCGGTGATCATGATGATCTGCTTCGTGCCCGTCTGGCGTCCGAGCATCTGGCGGGCCAGTTTCAGGCCGTGCTGCATGTTGGTGCCGTATGCGAGGTCCCAGCTGACCTCGGGGAGGTCCTCGTGCTTCAGCACATGTGCGGTCTCACTGAAGCCCACGAGACCGAGGAAATCCCGGGGGAACTGCGAGCTCATCAGCGAGTGAAGCGCCATCGCCACCTTCTTCGCCGGGACGAAGTTGCCCCGCATGGGCATGGACATTGACAGGTCGATCATGAGCACGGTGGCGGCGCGGGTGCTGTGCTCGGTCTGCTCTATCTCGAAATCCTCCGGGGACAGCCGCACCGGCGTCCCCCCGCCCTGGCGGCGCAGCGCATTGCGGATGGTCTGGTTGAGGTCGAGACGGAACGGGTCACCGAACTCGTAGGGCCGTGACGAGTACGCCCGCTCATGGCCGCTCCCGTCGCTGTTCATCCTGTGCTGGCCGAAACGGTCCTTCGAGAGGTTGCTGAACAACTCGCGCAGGGAGTTGTTGCCGATTGCCCGCAGCCCGCGGGGGGTGAGCTCAAGCCTGCCCTCCTTGCGGTTCACGAGGCCTGCGTCCTCCAGCATCTTCGTGAGCTCGGCCAGCCTCTCCAGTGAGTCGGCAGCCTCGTCACCGAGCATCCGGCGCACCTTCTCGGGGTCGATCTCGTCCAGCTGGGCGGGGTTCATCGCCTGGCGCAGCATCCCCTCCATCTGCTCGAGGTCGGACATGTCGGCCATGGCCTGCATGGCCTGCTGCATGCCCATCTCCTGCTCGCCGGAGAACTCGTACGACTGCTCCCAACCCATCTGGGGGAAGAGGCCCTGGAGGTTCTGGCCGAGCCGCTGCATCTCGAAGTCGAGGTCCATGTCACCGAGCAGCTGCTCGGAGAGCTCCTGCATCTGGCGGCGCTGCTCGGGGGTCATCGAGTTCATGAGCGCCTGCATCTGCTGCATGCGGCGGGCCATCTGCTCGAGGAGTTCGTCCAGGGTCTGCGGGTTCTCCGGGAAGAAGTCGCCGTACTCCTCCATGAACTTCTCGAACTGTGGGTCCTCGCCGCGCTCGCGACGCTCGATCATGTCGTTCAGTGCCGACATCATGTCCTTCATCCGCTGCATGTCCTGCGGCGTCATGTTCTGCATGGCATCCGACATCTGGTCGACCATCTGTTGCATCAACTGGTTGCGCAGCTTCTCCATCAGGTCCTCGAAGCGCTGCTGGGCCTCCTGCGACTGGAAGTCGTAGTTCTGCATCTCGCGAACGAGCCCGGCGAGATCGTCAGGCATCATGTCAAGGCGGAAGTTCCGCTCCATGGCCGAGTTGCGGGCGTTCTCGGCCCTGCGCTCGTCACCGGAGGCCTCGGCCTGCTGGAGGTCCTTCTGGATGGTGTGGCGCTCCTCGTCGAGGATGTCGCGCAGCTCCTCCGCCACCTCGCTGTACACACCGCCGAGGTCGCCGCTGTCCTGGATTTCCTCGCGTCGCTGGCGGATGCGCTCGAGCATGTCGCGGATGCCCTCGATGCGGTTTCCGTCCTTGTCGCGCATGCCGTCACGCATCAGCTGGCGGAGGGCGGCGTTCAGGTCACCGTGGTACAGCAGTTCGTCGGTCAACTGCCCCAGGACGGACTCCGCGTCGAGATCGAACCCCTTCTGGGTGCCGTCCCAGCGGCTGTAGGTGAATCTCGCCGCCATCAGCCGCAACCTAGTCCTCTATCGTGGGGGTCGCCATGCGAGTCACGCGCACCTTCGTCTTCGTCGACATCTCCGGGTTCACCAAGTTCACCGCGGCCACCACAGACGAGGTGCTCACCGACCTCCTGAAACGCTGGAGGGAGGCAACACGGGACATCGCGGAGGAGTTCGGCGTGCGCATCGACAAGTGGCTCGGCGACGGTTGCATGGTGATCGCCGTCGAGCAGGAGAGCGGCATCCGCTTCGCACTGAGTCTCCAGGCCCGTGGCTCGGATGCCTGTGCCCCGCTGTCCATGAGAATCGGAATCGTCACGGGTCTGGCCCTCCAGTTCCAGGGCGAGGACTACATCGGCGAGGCGGTGAACCTGGCCTCCCGGCTTTGCGACGCGGCCGATCCCGGACAGGTGTTGATGCCCGACGGTGATGCCATCGAGCTCCCGGCGGGTGTCACGGCGTCGAGCGTTCCTCCGCTCACGTTGAGGGGCTTCGACGCACCGGTGTCCGTGGTGAACCTCACCGGAGGCGCCGAAGCCGGGCCCTCCGACACCGGGGAACTCTGGACCCGCGAGGGCTTCCCCGTCTGACCTGACTCCCCGGGCGGACGGCACGTCAGGCGCGGGATCTGTAGGTGGAGCGCCCCGCCGACTGATCACGGTTGATCCGCTTGTTCAGGTGCAGGGAGTCGAGGATGAACTCGATGGCACTGGCCACGACGGCCGGGGACTCGTTCCCGCCCGTGAGTTCCAGCACGGGCTCACGCAGCGACGGAATCTCGGCCATCATGCGCGCGAGGTCGGCGCTGGCGATGTCAGAGCCCGTGTGGGCAATAGCCCCTTCGTCGAAGGCCGCGATGAGATCGCGCACCTTGTCACCCAGGTTCCTGCGCCGGTAGACGTCGAGCACCGACCTCTGCACCAGCTGAGCCAGGATCAGGCCCTCACGGCCCTCCTCGAGTGACTCGATCTCGATCTTGCCGCCCGATGAAGCGGGGATGGCCTCGATCACGTCGCTGATCCGAGGGGCAACATCACGCTCCCCGAGGCGAAGTGCGCGGCGCACCGCGTTCGCGCACACCGACTCGTAGTTGCTCACAGACAGACGCACCGACACACCGCTGCGTTGGTTCACGTTGCTGGATCCGCGCGCCTGTTGCGAGAACTCGGCGATGACCTCCTCCACGAACCCCGGCATGGTGACGGTGACGTCACCGATGCTGGGCGGCCGCGCCTCCTGGCGCATGATCTCGATCTCCGTCTCCACCTCGAGTGGGTAGTGGGTGCGGATCTGGCTGCCGAAACGGTCCTTCAGCGGGGTGATGATGCGTCCGCGGTTCGTGTAGTCCTCGGGGTTTGCCGACGCCACGAGAATGACATCGAGCGGGAGGCGGATCTTGTAGCCGCGGATCTGCACGTCGCGCTCCTCAAGCACGTTCAGGAGCCCGACCTGGATGCGCTCCGCGAGGTCGGGCAGTTCGTTGATGGCGAAGATGCCACGGTTCGTGCGTGGCACAAGGCCGTAGTGGAGGGTGAGCTCATCGCTGAGATAGCGGCCCTCGGCCACCTTGATGGGGTCGACCTCGCCGATGAGGTCGGCAATCGATGTGTCGGGGGTGGCAAGCTTCTCGCCGTAGCGGAGGCTGCGGTGCACCCACTCGATCGGGGTGTCGTCGCCCTTTGATGCCACGAGGTCGCGGGCATGACGTGACACCGGCGCGTACGGGTCGTCGTTGATCTCGCTGCCGGCAACCACCGGCATCCATTCGTCGAGGAGCCCGGTGAGCGAGCGGATCATGCGTGTCTTCGCCTGGCCCCGCTCGCCGAGGAACACCACGTCGTGACCGGCGAGGATCGCGTTCTCGAGCTGCGGCATGACCGTGTGCTCGTAACCCATGACACCCTCGAACAGTTGCTCACCGGCGGAGATGCGCTTCACTGCATTGCGACGCAGTTCCTCCTTCACCGGGACGCTCTGCCAGCCGGAGGCCCGCAGAGCCCCCAGGGTCGCGGGGAGTGAGGCAGGTGCGGCAGGTGCTGTCGTCATGGGCCGACAGTATCCCGCGGCCGGGCGCGCGGTCCCAGCGGGAACGCGACGACGGGAGAGGTCTCACCTTCACGGACGCGCCGTTAGCGTTGCCGTGTGCGGTGGCAGGTGCGGGCGAGCGGTGACGATGCCCGAATCACCGCGCTCGACCGGCCCGGCAGCCTCGAGTGGACGGACGTCGAGCTGCCGCAGGAATGGGCACATGTCCAGGGCCTTGACAACAGCCGTGGGGTGCTCGTGCGTTCGCGCATCGACACTCCCCCGCTCGGTGACGACGAGAGACTCTGGGTGGAGACCGGCGGCATCGCCGACCAGGCCGACCTGTGGCTCGACGGCGCGTATCTCGGCGACCGGGACGGCTACTTCGTGCGCAACGGCCACGACATCACCGCGCTCGCCCGCCTGGCCGACTCCCACGAGCTGCTGATCGAGACGACGGGCGGTGACCATGCGGGCATCCACCAGCCGGTCATGGTGCGCACGACGGGACCCGTTCGTCTCGACAGCCTGCGCGTGCTCACACGCGATGCGAGCGAGGAGAGCGCGCACGTGCTGCTGTCGACCGTGATTGACAGCTCACGGCCCGCCACCTGCGAGATCGTGACCTCCCTCGACGGTGCAGTCGTGGACTCCAGGCGACGTTCGGTGTCGCGAGGGACCAACTCGGTGTCGTGGAGCCTCGACATCCCGAATCCCCGGCTGTGGTGGCCCTGGTTCCTCGGTGCACAGGAGCTCATCGACGTGACGGTGGAAGTGCGGGTCGACGGTGCCGTGAGCGACTCCCGCGCGCTGCGCACCGGGCTGCGGCAAGTGTCGTTCCAGAACTGGGTGTGCACGGTGAACGGCGAGCGCCTGTTCCTCGACGGTGCATGGTTCGAACGTCCCGTCC
>JBJTFB010000183.1:0-5541 GCA_046093205.1 Acidimicrobiales bacterium | reverse complement strand
CCCTCGACGAGAATCGGCTCGAAGGCCTGGATGCCGAGTCGGTGCAGCGTCGGTGCGCGGTTCAGCATCACCGGGTGCTCCTTGATGACGTCCTCGAGCACGTCCCACACCTGCGGACGGCGGCGCTCCACCATGCGCTTGGCGCTCTTGATGTTGTTCGCCAGCTCGAGGACGTCATCAAGGAGCACCCGGTGATGCTGAACCGCGCACCGACGCTGCACCGACTCGGCATCCAGGCCTTCGAGCCGATTCTCGTCGAGGGCAAGGCCATCCAGATCCACCCGCTCGTGTGCACGGCGTTCAACGCCGACTTCGACGGAGACCAGATGGCCGTTCATCTCCCGCTGTCCACGGAGGCACAGGCCGAGGCGCGCGTGCTGATGCTGTCGTCGAACAACATCCTCTCGCCGGCATCGGGCCGCCCGATCGTGACGCCCAGCCAGGACCTCATCATCGGTGGCTTCTATCTCACCGAACAGGTCGACGGTGCAGCCGGCGAGGGCCGCACGTTCGGCTCGCGTTGGGAGGCCCTGCGCGCACTCGATGAGGGCGCGGTGTCGCTGCACGCCACCATCCACGTGGCCGAGACCGACGAGAACGGCCGCCGCGTGCGTGGCGCAGACAACAAGCTCGTGGTGTTCGAGACCACTGCCGGCCGTCTGCTGTTCGAGGAGGCACTTCCCTTCGACTACCCGGCGAAGTTCGGTCACATCACGGCCCCGGTGAAGAAGCGCGAGATGGGTGTGCTCGTCGAGCGTCTCTCGGATCACTACGGCAAGGCCGAGATCAGCCAGACCCTGGACGACCTCAAGGCCGTCTGCTACCGCTACGCGAGCCAGTCGGGCCTCACCGTGTCGATCGATGACGTGAAGACCCCGAAGTCGAAGCGCAAGATCCTCGAGGACTTCGAGTCACAGGCCGAGAAGGTCGAGACCCAGTTCCGCCGCGGCATCATCACCGACGGCGAGCGTCGCCAGCAGGAGGTGCGCATCTGGACTGACGCCACGGCAAAGGTGCAGGCCGAGATGGAGGACGAGTTCAGGGCCCAGCGCTTCAACCCGATCGACATGATGGTCGGCTCCGGTGCACGCGGGAACATGACCCAGATGCGCCAGATCGCGGGAATGCGCGGTCTCGTGGCTAACCCCCGCGGTGACATGATCCCGCGCCCGATCAAGAGCAACTTCCGCGAGGGTCTCGAGACCCTCGAGTACTTCATCGCCACGCCGGGTGCCCGCAAGGGTCTCGTCGACACCGCGCTGCGCACCGCCGACTCCGGCTATCTCACCCGTCGTCTCGTCGACGTGGCGCAGGAGCTCATCGTCCGTGAGGACGACTGCGGCGCACGTCTCGGCCTCTGGATCGAGAACGTGAAGGCCGACACCGGTCAGTTCCGTGCCCATCTGGACACGAAGCTGTTCGGCCGCGCCCTCCTCGCCGATGTGGAGCTGAGCGACGGCAGTGTCATCACGAAGAACACGATCCTCGGTGATGCCGAGGTCGATGCGCTCCGCGACGACCCGAAGATCGACCGCGTCCAGGTCCGCTCGGTCGTCACGTGCGACGCCGCTCTCGGTGTGTGCGCACTCTGCTACGGCCGTTCGCTCGCCACCGGCAAGTCCATCGAGCTCGGTGAGGCGGTCGGCGTCATCGCCGCGCAGTCCATCGGTGAGCCCGGCACCCAGCTGACGATGCGCACATTCCACACAGGTGGTGTCGCGGGCAAGGACATCGCGGGCGGTCTGCCGCGCGTGGTGGAACTGTTCGAGGCACGCACGCCGCGTGGCTCCGCACGCCTGTCGAAGGCTGCAGGCGTGGTGCGCATCGGTGAGGACGAGGGCAAGGGCATCCCCGTCACTGTCGTCGACGACAAGGGTGAGGAGCACCTCATCCTTCTCCCGTCGGGCAGCCGTCCGCGCGTGCGTGACGGGGAGAACATCGAGGCCGGCCAGCCGATCACCGACGGTCCCTTCGACCCGAAGGAGATCATGGAGATCCTTGGCATCCGCCAGACGCAGCAGTACCTCGTCGAGGAGGTGCAGAAGGTGTACCGCGACCAGGGTGTGTCGATCCACGACAAGCACATCGAGCTCATCGTGAGGCAGATGACCCGCCGCATCGGCGTGCAGGAGCCCGGCGACACCGGCTTCCTCCCCGGTGAGCGGGTGGACGCGAAGGTGTTCCGTGACCGCAACAAGTCGATGGTCGAGGAGGGCAAGCGTCCTGCCGAGGGTCGCCCCGAGATCATGGGCATCACGAAGGCGTCGCTCGCGACCGACTCGTGGCTGTCGGCGGCATCGTTCCAGGAGACCACCCGGGTGCTCACCGAGGCCGCCATCGACGGCCGCGGCGACAGCCTGCTGGGTCTGAAGGAGAACATCATCATCGGCAAGCTGATCCCGGCCGGAACCGGCATGGAGCGGTACCGCTGGTTCGACGTGGACGCACCGGACTACGAGCCGCTCGAGTACTACTCGACCGGCGAGGACGATGCGGACGCCACGTACCTGCAGAGCCTGCAGGGGTCGTACAACCCCGACGCCGAGTCCGTGTCCACCCCGACCCCCGTGGCCGTCATGGACCCGCCGGCGGCACAGGATGACTCGGATGCGGTGACTGACGGGGCAGAAGAGGACGACGAGTCCTCCGCGCTGTGACCCCGGGAGGCAGGTTGCCTCCGGGGGACACCCGCCCATAGCCTTGCAAGTCTTGACGGTGCGAGCCGTCCGGTCGTCCTGCGGCCTGGTCGCACCCGAATGAATCGACAAGACAAGAGGTATGAGCGTGCCCACAATCCAGCAGCTGATCCGCCAGGGTCGCAGCACGAAGTCCACGAAGACGAAGACGCCGGCCCTGAAGGGGTCGCCGCAGCGTCGTGGCGTGTGCACGCGCGTGTTCACCCAGACCCCGAAGAAGCCCAACTCTGCGCTCCGCAAGGTTGCTCGTGTCCGTCTCTCGAGCGGTGCGGAAGTCACGGCGTACATCCCCGGCGAGGGACACAACCTCCAGGAGCACTCGATCGTGCTCGTTCGTGGTGGTCGCGTTCGCGATCTTCCCGGCGTGCGCTACAAGATCATCCGTGGTGCACTCGATGCGGCAGGTGTGAAGGATCGCAAGCAGGCGCGCAGCCGTTACGGCGCGAAGCGCGACAAGTAAAGAGGAACGGAAAGATGCCGCGCAAGGGACCAGCCCAGCGTCGTGAACTCGACGCAGACCCGATCTACAGGTCACTCCTCGTGACCCAGCTGACCAACAAGGTCATGCTCCACGGCAAGAAGAGCATTGCCGAGAAGATCGTCTACGACGCACTCCAGATCATCGAGAAGAAGACCGGAACGGAGCCGATCGCGACCCTGAAGCGTGCGATCGAGAACGTGAAGCCGCCCCTCGAGGTGCGCAGCCGCCGCGTCGGTGGTGCGACCTACCAGGTGCCGGTCGAGGTGCGTCCCCGCCGTGCCACCACACTTGCGATCCGCTGGGTGGTCGACTTCTCCCGCGCCCGACGCGAGAAGACCATGGCCGAGTGCCTGGCGAACGAACTGCTCGATGCCTCGAACGGGCTCGGCGCCGCGATGAAGAAGCGCGACGACATGCAGAAGATGGCCGAGTCCAACAAGGCCTTCGCGCACTACCGCTGGTAGAGCCCGACCGGGACATCCGCGGCACCGCTGGTGTCCGGTGGCCCGCACACACAGACCCCCAACAGACCCCCGGAACATTGACAAGGTGAAGCCCCATGGCCAAGCGTGAATACCCACTCGAGCGCACCCGCAACATCGGCATCATGGCGCACATCGACGCCGGCAAGACGACCACGACCGAGCGCATCCTGTACTACACGGGCAAGAGCTACAAGATCGGCGAGGTGCACGAGGGCGCGGCCACCATGGACCACATGGCGCAGGAGCAGGAGCGCGGCATCACCATCACCTCGGCAGCCACCACCTGCATCTGGAACAACCACCGCATCAACATCATCGACACTCCCGGCCACGTGGACTTCACCATCGAGGTGGAGCGCTCGCTTCGCGTGCTCGACGGCGCCGTCACCGTGTTTGACTCCGTCGCCGGTGTGGAGCCCCAGACCGAGACCGTGTGGCGCCAGGCCAACAAGTACAAGGTGCCGCGCATCTGCTTCGTGAACAAGATGGACCGCATCGGTGCGAACTTCTACCGCACCGTCGACATGGTGAAGGAGCGCCTGCAGGCCGTTCCCGCAGTCATCCAGCTTCCCGTCGGCGCGGGCGGGCCCGAGTCGAACAAGCCCTTTGCCGGTCTCATCGACCTCGTGAAGATGAAGGCCCTCATCTGGCGTGACGAGGAGCTCGGTGCCAAGTGGGACGAGGTCGACATCCCCGCTGACCAGGTCGACGAGGCCAACGAGTACCGCACCCAGCTGCTCGAGACCATCGCCACCAGCGACGACGACTTCATGGAGAAGTACCTCGCCGGCGAGGAGGTCACCGAGGAGGACGTGAAGCGCGCAATCCGCAAGGGAACCCTCGCGTTCGACTTCGTGCCGATCCTCTGCGGTTCCGCGTTCAAGAACAAGGGCGTCCAGCCGATGCTCGATGCCGTCGTCGACTACATGCCGAGTCCGCTCGACATCCCGCCGGCGCAGGGAACCAACAACAAGGGTGACGAGGTGCTGGAGCGCCCGGCCGACGAGAGCGCACCGTTCGCCGCGCTCGCGTTCAAGATCGTGGCCGACCCGTTCGGCAAACTCACCTACTTCCGCGTGTACTCGGGCACCATCAACAAGGGTGACGAGGTCTACAACTCCACCAAGGAGCGCAAGGAGCGTCTCGGCCGCATCCTCCTGATGCATGCGAACCAGCGCGAGGACCTCGACGTCGCGATGGCGGGTGACATCGTTGCCGGCCTCGGCTTCAAGGAGACCACCACGGGTGACACGTTGTGCGACCGCTCGAACATCGTGATCCTCGAGCGCATGGAGTTCCCCGAGCCGGTGATCCACGTGGCCATCGAGCCGAAGACGAAGGACGACCAGGACAAGCTGGGCAAGGCCCTCAAGTCACTGTCCGACGAGGACCCCACCTTCCGTGTGCGCACAGACGAGGAGACCGGCCAGACCGTGATCTCGGGAATGGGAGAGCTGCACCTCGAGATCCTCGTCGACCGCATGCAGCGCGAGTTCAACGTGGAGGCCACGGTCGGCAAGCCGCAGGTGGCGTACCGCGAGACCATCACGAAGTCGGTGGAGTCGGTCGAGTATCGCCACATCAAGCAGACCGGCGGCTCCGGCCAGTTCGCGGTGGTGAAGATCTCGCTCGAGCCCACCGGCCCCGGCGGCGGCTACGAGTTCGTCGACTCCATCACGGGCGGCCGCATCCCGCGCGAGTACATCCAGCCGACCAACCAGGGCATCCAGGCGGCGCTCGAGAGCGGCGTTCTGGCCGGGTACCCCACGGTGGACGTGCGCGTGAAGCTGGTCGACGGCCAGTACCACGACGTGGACTCCTCGGAAATGGCGTTCAAGATCGCCGGCCAGATGGCGTTCAAGAAGGCCGCCGAGATGGC
>JBJTFB010000182.1:0-3248 GCA_046093205.1 Acidimicrobiales bacterium | reverse complement strand
GAGACGCTCGAGGAGTACTGGTGGGCCACCGACCAGATGATGACGTGGCCTGACGGCGACGGCCCGAACATGATTCTCGACGACGGTGGCGACGCCACGCTGCTCTTGCACAAGGGTGTCGAATACGAAAAGGCCGGCAAGGTGCCCGACCCGACGACGGCGTCGAATCCGGACCTGGCGATCGTGCTCGGCTTGTTGCAGCGCAGCCTGAAGAGCGACCCGACCAAGTGGACGCGTATGGCCAAGGGCATCCGTGGTGTCACCGAAGAAACCACCACCGGCGTCAAGCGTCTCTACAAGATGGCCGAGCGCAAGGAGCTGCTCTTCCCGGCAATCAACGTGAACGACAGCGTCACGAAGAGCAAGTTCGACAACCTCTACGGCTGTCGCCACTCGTTGATCGATGCCATCAATCGCGCCACCGATGTGATGATCGCCGGCAAGGTCGCGGTCGTTTGCGGTTATGGCGACGTCGGCCAGGGTTGTGCGCAGTCACTGCGCGGTCAGGGCGCACGGGTGATCGTCACCGAGATCGACCCCATCAACGCGCTGCAGGCGGCGATGGAGGGCTACCAGGTGGACACGCTCGAGTCGGTGCTGGGCGAGGCGGACATCTTCGTGACCGCCACCGGCAACGAGGCCATCGTGACCACCGAGCACATGGCCGGCATGAAGCACAACGCGATCGTCTGCAACATCGGCCACTTCGACAACGAGATCGACATGGCGGGTCTCGCCCGCAGCGGCGCGACACGCGACGAGCTGAAGCCGGGAACCGACCTCTGGACGTTCCCCGACGGTCACTCGGTGATCGTCCTGGCGGAGGGCCGTCTCGTGAACCTCGGGTGCGCCACCGGCCACCCCAGCTTCGTGATGTCGTGCTCGTTCTCGAACCAGGTGATCGCCCAGATCGAGCTGTTCAACAACCTCGAGAACTACCCGACCGGCGTGTACGTGCTGCCCAAGCATCTCGACGAGCAGGTGGCGCGTGCGCATCTCGATGCGCTCGGCGTGAAGCTCACCAAGCTCACCGACGAGCAGGCCGAGTACCTCGACCTCAACCCGTCGGGGCCGTTCAAGCCCGAGCACTACCGCTACTAGGGGCGTCCCGGCCGGTTCAGGTCTCGAGCGCCTCGCCCTCGGCAGCATCGCGCGCCGCTGACGACATGCGGAACAACCGCAGTGTCACCTGCACGAGCGGTCCAATGCCGAGGGCGAACACGAACGTGCCCGCACCGACAGTGCCGCCGAGAAGCAGCCCGACGATCATCACGGTGACCTCCACGACGGTGCGCGCTGCCCTGATGCTGATGCCGAAGCGGGCATTCAGCCCGAGCATCAGGCCGTCACGCGGGCCGCTTCCGAGTCCTGCACCGATGTAGAGGCCTGACCCGGCCGCGATCGAGAGCATCCCGAGGGCGAGGAACGCCACCCGTACGGCGGTGTGGTCCGGGCTCGGCAGCACGTCCTGTGCCACGTTCTCCACGAGGCCGATCTGCACCGCGTTCATGAGCGTGCCGAGGCCGGGCCTGATCCGCAGGGGGATCCACAGGAGCAGCACGAAGAACGACACCAGCACGATGTTCGTGCCGAGCGGCAGACCGGTGATCTGCTCGATGCCCTGGTGGAACACATCCCATGGCGGCACGCCCAGCGAGGACTCCACGAAGAATGCAATTCCGGTGCCGAACATGGCGAGCCCCGCCGCACATCTGACGAAACGCTCGGGGAAGTTCTCCCGGAGCGGTCGGGGGGAGGCGGGTTGCATGGCTCCGGGAGACACGGCTGTACACCGTACAGAGACGGTCGATTGCGGGGGTGGACGCACCATCGAGGTGAGTGTGGTGGCCGTGGGCGAGTTCGGTGGCGACCTGAGGCGACTCGTGCTCGCCCTCAAGTACCGCAACCGTCGCCGCACCGCACACTCGATTGCGCTCATGATTGCCGGTCTCGTGCCGGACGATGCTGATGTCGTCACGTGGGCACCGACGTCGCCGGCCCGTCGCCGCAGTCGCGGCTTCGACCAGGCCGAACTCATCGCGCGCCACGTTGCCGCGAGGTGCGACCTCCGGTGGGCACGGGTGCTCGAACGCCTGGATGGTGCGGGACAGACCGGGCGCGACCGCACGGCCCGCATGTCCGGGCCGTCGTTCACGGCGAGCGCATCGGTGCGCGGTCTGCATGTCGTCGTGATTGATGACGTCGTCACTACCGGGGCAACGCTCCGTGCCGCCGCGTCTGCACTCCATCGTGCGGGCGCGGTTCGGGTGACGGGCGCCTGTGCCGCATCGGTGGGCGAGCACTACCCTCTGGGCCATGGCTACCGCCCGTCGCAGGACGAGCACGAAACTTACATCGGCCGAGAGGATTCTCGAGAGGGCCATCGAGGTCATCGAGAAGGGTGGTGAGGCCGCAATCCGCACCAACACGATTGCCGCCGAGTGCGGAGTAACCCCACCGATTCTCTATCGCGCGTTCGGCAGCCGCGAGGGTCTCGTGGTCGCCGCACAGGCGGAGCGTTACAGACGTTCGTCGGCCCTGGCAGCCGAGTACCTGCTCGCACGCATCGAGTCGTCGTCGTCCAGGGCGGAGCTGCGCGCGAACGTGGAGGATGCCCTAGGTTTCATCTTCACCCCCGAGCGCGCGACGGGTCGTCGCCTGCGGGCGGAGGTCATCGGGTCGGCGGTGTCGCGGCCGGCTCTCCGTGAGGCGCTGGTGCAGATTGACGCTGGGTACGCCGACCGCATTGCCGATGCGTACTCGGTCGCCGTGGACAAGGGTTGGATCGACAGGAACGTCGACCTCCGGGCCATCGCACTGTGGGCCCAGGGTCTCGTCACCTCGAAAGTGGGCACCGAGTTCGGTCAGCCCCGGCCGCTCGTGGAGGAGTGGGTCAGGCTGTCGACGGCTGCCATCCTGCAGGCGATCTTCGGCGACTGACGTTCCGCCGCGCCGGCCCCTCAGTCGAGCCCGGCGAGGCGGCGTGTCTCCGCGATGGACGCCGACTGGTTCTCTTCCACGTGCACACCGTGGATCCCGAGCCGCCGTGCCGCATCCACGTTTGCGATGAGGTCGTCGAGGAACGCAGTGCGCCCCGGATTCGCCCCGAGCCGCTCGAGCGTGAGCATGTAGATCGCGGGGTTCGGTTTGCGAATGCCCACCTCGTGGCTGTCCACGATCGCGTCGAACACCGACGGGAAGTCCATGAGCGGCCACCAGAAGTCGCGGAACTCGCGAACGTTGTTGGT
>JBJTFB010000181.1:0-2939 GCA_046093205.1 Acidimicrobiales bacterium | reverse complement strand
TCGCGAGCGAGGATGCACCGCCCACGAACACCGGCTTGTCGTTGCGGTGCCGGGCGAGCGCCGCGAGCGTGGCGAAGCAGACCGCATCGACGCGCGAGTCGTTGGTGGAGGCGACTGAGTCGACTTCACCCAGTGACTTGTTGACGAGCGTGCGGCGCAGGTGCGCCACGGCGGACGCGATGTGCTCGTCGGCGACGTCCTGGGAGATCTGGATGGTCTCGTTCTCCACCGCGTGGTTCGAGAGGAACACCACCACCGTTGCCGAACGGTCGGTGACACGGCTGATGTACACGTCGCGCACCGTGGTGGCCTCCACCTCGGGGCCCACCACCAGGGCTGCATGGTGGGTGATGTTCGCGAGCAGGTTCGTGGTCTGGCGCAGGAGGTCCTCGAGGCGGCCGTGTGCGGCGCTGAAGAAGTCACCCACACGGGTGGCGTCGGCCGAGCTCAGCGCCCCCTCGGGGGCGATGGAGTCCACGAAGAGCCGGTACCCCTTGTCGGTGGGCACGCGGCCGGCCGAGGTGTGGGGCTGGGCCAGGTAGCCCTCCTGCTCCAGCACGGCCATCTCGTTGCGCACGGTTGCCGGTGACACTTTGACGGCGGGGTCCTTGGCGATGTGGCCACTGCCCACGGGTTGACCCGTGGTCACGTACTCCTGCACCACTGCGCGCAGGATCGCGGTCTTGCGTTCGTCCAGCATCGCCGACGAATCCTACTGACCGCTCACCTGCTTGTACCGAAGGAGTGCCTCCTCGCGCTCCGCGGAGTGGTCCACCATCGGGCCCGGGTAGTCCGCCGGGGCGAGCAGGCCGAGGGTCCACGGCTCGTGCACGTGCTTGGTGTCGACACCGGCCAGTTCCCTCACCCATGCACGCACGTACTCCCCCTTGGGGTCGAACTTCTGGCCCTGGGAGACAGGGTTGAACACGCGGAAGTACGGCGCGGCGTCGGTGCCGGTGCCGGCGGTCCACTGCCAGCCGTGGTTGTTCGAGGCGATGTCAGCATCGACAAGGTGTTCCATGAAGAACTTTGCGCCCCACTGCCACGGCAGGTGGAGGTCCTTCACGAGGAAACTCGCCACGATCATGCGCACACGGTTGTGCATCCACCCGGTGGCGAGCATCTGGCGGATGCCGGCATCCACGATGGGGTAGCCGGTCTCGCCGCGGCAGAACGCGGCGAACCTCTCCTGTGCAGACGCGTCGGTGTCGAGGCGCATCGCATCCATCTTCGGCTGGAGGTTCTCCCACGTGGTGCGCGGCTGGTGGAACAGAACATCGGCATAGAACTCGCGCCATGCGATCTCGGAGCGGAAGTGTTCCGCACCTGCAGAACCGTCGAGCCGCGCGAGCAGCTGCCGCGGATGCACCACACCGAACTTGAGGTATGGCGACATCATCGAGGTGCCGTCGAGCGCGGGGTTGTTACGGTCGTCCTTGTAGCGGTCCATCGCGCGGGCGGACCACCCTTCGAACCGCTCCCACGCACCGGCCTCACCGGCCGCACGGCCCGGAGACGCCTGCCAACCGGCGGGCCTGCGCGACCCCACGCACAAGTCGCGTCGGTCAGCGAACGTCGCGTGCGTGTCGGGGAAAGATGTCCACTGGTGCGTCAGCCACCGCTTGTAGAAGGGAGTGAACACCTTCAGCGGGGTGCCGTCGTCCTTGCGCACCGTGCCCGGCCGGATCACGTACGGGGTGTCCGCACGCACGAGGGTGATGCCCGCGGCGGCGAGCGCCCTCTCCACCGCGGCGTCACGCTCGCGGCCCCAGGGGGCGAAGTCCGCGGTGATGTGCACGGTGTCCGCGCCGACGAGCCGGCAGAACTCAGGCACCGCATCGACCGCGGGACCGTTGCGGTAGATCAAGGCCCGGCCGACAGAGTCATCGAGTTCGTCCAGCGCCTCGAACAGGAACGCACGCCGGATGTCCCCGGCGGCAGAGAGCAGGTTGTCCTCCCAGACGAACAGCGGCACCACATCCCCGTGTGCCGCCGCCGATGCGAGAGCCCCGTTGTCCTGCAGTCGGATGTCGCGGCGCACCCACCACACCGCGGTGCTCATGATTGGAACCTGCCGCTCATGACACAGTGCAACCGCGAGCGGTCACTTGGCCTTCCCGAGCAGCGGCATCACGAGCAGGGTGATGATGCCCCCGTAGGCCATCGACCACCTGATGCCCACGTTGTCCCCGATCCAACCCGTGATCGGCCCGCCGATCGGCGTGGAACCGAGGAACGCCACCGACTGAAGCGCCAGCAACCTGCTGCGCATCTCCGGTGAGGTCTTCTGCTGGCTGATCGCGGTCATGGAGGCCACGAGACCGGTGCCACCCACACCCAGCGGAAGGCACGCAAGGCAGGCAAACAGGAAGTTCGGCGCGACCGACAGCGCGATGCATGCAATCCCGTTCAACGCCACCAGAGCCGAGTACCACCCCACCGACACCCGGGTGAAACGAGCGGTGGCGATCGCTCCCACGATGCTGCCGACACTCACCACGGTGAGCAGGATCGGGTACCCGTTGCCCCGGCCCCACTCCACGTCGCTCATCTTCGGCAGCACGACGCTGTAGTTGAACGCAAAGGTGCTGACCACGGCGAACACCACGAACGTCCAGCGCAGCTGGGCATCCGCCCACACGAACGCCATCGCCTCCCGCACCGGTCTCGGCGTGCGGGGTGCCGGATCAGGGGTGAACATGTCCTCGCGGCGCAGCATGACGATGGACGAGATGACCGCCACGTACGACAGTGCGTTCATGAGGAACAGCCACGAGGTGCCGAGGGGGCCGATGAGCACGGCCGCCATGGCCGGCCCGACGATGCGGGAGCCGGTCATCACCGTGGTGTTCAGCGACATCGCGTTCGGGATGTCGTGGGGCTCCACCAGTTCGGTGACGAGACCACGGCGCGACGGGTTGTCGATTGCGTTCGCCACG
>JBJTFB010000180.1:0-4816 GCA_046093205.1 Acidimicrobiales bacterium | reverse complement strand
CGGGCGGGCCGTTGATCGGTGCGCTCCTCATCGGCCCGTTCGGCATCCGCGGCGCGTTCCTCGTGTTCGCGGGCATCGGTGCGCTCGTCTTCCTCGCGGTGCTCTCGCGGGAACTGCCCACCCTGCCCACCACGGCCGAGTCGGGCAGGCTGTCCTTCGAGCTGCTCCGGCTGCGACCGGTGCGCGCGGCGGTGCTCGCATCGGCGACCCTCTTCCTGCCGGTCGGAATCTACGACGCGCTGTGGGACCGCTACATCACCGACCGCGGCGGCAACAACTTCCAGGTGGGCCTCACCTTCCTGCTGTTCACCCTGCCGTTCATCATCTTCGGCGCGAAGGGTGGCCGGCTCGTCGACCGCCGCGGGCCGGAGCGGATGATCCTCGTGGGCATCGGCCTGATGGTGCCGCTCGTCTTCGTTTACGGACTGCTGCCGACACCCGAGCTGTTGGTGGCGTTCGCGATCGTCGAGGGGCTGATCAGCGCCATCTCCAGTCCGTCGGCGCAGAGCCTCATGGCGAAGGTGGCGCCCCTCGGGCGTGCCAGTGCAGCGCAGGGTCTCCAGGCCAGCGGCGACCTCGTCGGTGCGATCCTCATGTCGTTCGCCGCGCCGTGGATGTACGGCGCACACGGACCCGGGTTCACCTTCGGGGTCGCCGCGGCACTGATGGCCGTGATGGGGGTGATTGTCGCCGCGATGCTGCGCGGCGAGAGGGTCAGCTCAGACGCTCGATGATCATGGCCATTCCCTGGCCACCACCGACGCACATGCTCTCCATGCCGTACTGCTTGTTCTCCCACTGGAGACCGTTGATCAACGTGGTCATGATGCGGGCGCCGGTCATGCCGAAGGGGTGACCGAGGGCGATCGCACCGCCGTGCACGTTCAGCTTCTCCATCGGGATGCCGAGGTGCTTGGCCGACGGCAGCACCTGCGCGGCGAACGCTTCGTTGATCTCCACAAGGTCGATCTGGTCGATCGACATGCCGGCACGCTTCAGCGCCTGGCGGCAGGCCTCGATCGGGCCGAGACCCATGATCTCGGGGTTCAGGCCGGACACGCCGGAGGACACGATGCGTGCGAGCGGCGTGAGGCCGAGCTGCTTTGCCTTCGTGTCGCTCATCACCATCACCGCGGCTGCGCCGTCGTTCAGCGGGCACGCGTTGCCGGCAGTGACCGACCCGTCGGGGCGGAACACCGGCTTCAGCTGCGACACGGCCTCGTACGTGGTGCCGGGCCGGGGGCCGTCGTCCTTCGACACCACGGTGCCGTCCGGGAGCGTGAGCGGGGTGATCTCACGCTCGAAGAACCCGTTGTCCACGTTCTCGCACGCGAGGTTCTGCGAACGGACACCGAAGCGGTCCATCTCCTCGCGGGTGACACCCTCGTGCTCCACCACGTTCTCGGCGGTCTGGCCCATTGCGATGTAGGCGTCGGGGAGACCTTGGGCCGGAGCCCACTTGCCCTGGCCGCCCTCGGCGCGCGCGCGGGTGCGGGTGCCCGGCTCCTTGAACAGTGGGTTCGGGGCGGAGTCGCTTGCACCCGAGGCATAACGGCTGACGGTCTCGACACCGGCGGCGATGAAGCAGTCACCCTCGCCCGAGCGGATGGCGTGGGCGGCCATGCGGATGGTCTGCAGCGACGACGAGCAGTAGCGGTTCACGGTGACGCCGGGAACATCGTCGAGGCCGGCGAGGATCGCGGCCATGCGGGCGATGTTGAAGCCACCCTCACCGGCGGGCTGACCGATGCCCATCATGAGGTCCTCGACGTCGCTTGCCTTGACCTGGGGCACCTTCCCCATCAACGCACGGATGATCTGGGCCGACATGTCGTCGGGGCGGAGATCCTTCAGCGATCCCTTGTTCGCGCGACCGATCGGGCTGCGGGCTGTGGCGACGATGACTGCTTCGGGCATTGGGGGCCTCCTGGCTCGGGCGATCCCGCGGGTCGGGACGACGGCACCGAACCTAGTCAACGGGCCGCCCCTTCTCCCTGCCCGGACGGGACCGGCCGTGCAATAGCCTCGCGCCATGGAACTACCCCGCGTGCCCCTCACCGACATCGACCTGTCGTCCCCCGAGTTCTGGACGGCCCCCCGCGACTGGCGTTTCGGCGCATTCCGCACCCTCCGCGACGAGGCCCCGTTCCAGTTCTTCGAGGAGTACCAGCCCGAGGATTCGCTGTTCCCGCGTGGCCCCGGTTACCGGGCGCTCACGCGCCACGACGACATCTGGCACGTGAGCCGCAACCCGCAGCTCTTCTGCAGCGGACAGGGATCGAACATCGGCGACATGCCCGTGGAGATCAACGAGTTCTTCGGCTCCATGATCAACATGGACGACCCCAAACACTTCCGTCTGCGCTCCATCGTGTCGAAGGGTTTCACACCGAAGGAGATCACCGCACTTGAGGAGTCCGTGCGCGTGCGCTCGACGGCCGTGATCGACCGCATGTTCGAGCGCTTCCCCGAGCGCGAGTGCGACTTCGTGAAGGAGGTCGCCGCGCTCATGCCGCTCCAGATCATCTGCGACATGATGGGCATCCCGGAGTCCGACGAGGAGATGATCTTCAACTGGACGAACACCATCCTCGGTGTCGGCGACCCCGAGTACGTGGGCACCTTCGAGGACCTCGTGCGGGTCGGCGGCGAGATCTTCAACTACGCGCTGGCCCTCGGCGAGGAGCGCAAGGCGAACCCGCGCAACGACATCGCCTCGGTGATGATGGCGGCGGAGGTCGACGGCGAGCGGATCAGCGCCCAGGAGTTCGGCTCGTTCTTCATCCTCCTCGTGGTGGCCGGCAACGAGACCACCCGCACCGCGATCGCCCACGGCATGCGCGAGCTCACCCGCAACCGCGACCAGCGCACAAAGTGGTTCTCCGACTTCGAGACGCACCAGCGCACCGCTGTCGAGGAGATCGTGCGCTACGCGACGCCGGTCATCCACTTCCGCCGCACCGCCACCGAGGACACCGAGATCAACGGCCAGCCCATCAAGGCGGGCGAGAAGGTCGTGATGTTCTACCAGTCGGGCAACCGTGACGAGCGCGTGTTCGACAACCCCGACACCTTCGACATCACGCGGCCGCTCGCGCCCGCGCAGGTGGGTTTCGGTGCCGGCGGGCCGCACTTCTGCCTGGGTGCGAACCTCGCCCGGCGCGAGGTCGGCGTGATGTTCGACGAGATCCGCCGCCGTGTGCCCGATCTCGAGATCACCACCGAGCCCGACTACCTGCAGAGCGCGTTCATCAACGGCATCAAGCGGATGCGCTGCGCCTGGTAGGCGCAACGACGGAGCGACCGGCTACTGCGCCACCATCGTGATGTCGGCCACCACGGCCGCGTGGTCGCTCGGCTGGATGCCGTCGACAGCGTCAATGCCGGCCAGCCACACGCGGCTCGGGTTGCCGAGCGGGCGCGGCCGCGGCCAGCTCACGAAGAGGTAATCAAGCCTGCGGTTCGGCCATGTGGAGTCGGCGATGTAGGGGTTGTCGCGCCGCCACGTGTGACCCACACCCTCGCCCGCGACCTCCCAGAGATCGGTGAACACGAGACCCTGCACGGCAGGTTCGCGCCGGCCGGTGAGCATGCGTATCTCGTCGGAGTCCGGCACCGCGTTGAAGTCCCCCGCCATGATGACCGGTGTCTCCACCTCGGGGTCCTCGCGGAGTGAATCGACGATCGCACACAGTGACTCCACCTGTGCGACCCGCGTGCCCGATTGGTCGAAGCGGTAGTCGAGGTGTGTGCACACGGTCCACCACCGCCCGTACGGGGTGTCGAGCTGGGCCACCACCGCACGACGGTGGCTCGGTGCGCCCGTGTAGTCCGGGAGGCGGTGCACCTGCCAGCGCACGATCGGCCAGCGCGAGAGGATGGCGTTGCCGAGGCTGACGCCCCCGTCGTACCAGGGGCCCTCGGTGCGTGCGACGTACATGTTGAGTTCGTCGGCGAGCCAGTCGGCCTGGTCGAGGCCGCCCTCCTGCCCCCAGACCTCCTGCAGGAAGACGATGTCGGCGTCCTGCTCGCGCAGCACCTTCAGGATGGCGGGCTGACGGTCGCGCCAGGGCCCGAACTGCCACCACACGTTCCAGGTGAGGATGCGGGCCTCCATCACCCGAACGCTACGCCCTGCGGGCCATCAGACGCCCAGAAAATCGACGAGTGCGGCGGCAATGAGTTCCGGCTGCTCGGGGAGCATAGCGTGGCCGGCACCGTCGATCTCCACCAGTCGGGCGTGCGGGGCAGATTCCGCCACGTACCTGCGACCGTTGCCGGGCGGTGCAATCGCGTCCTGCAGGGCCTGCACCACGAGGACCCGCTCCACGTTGGCACCCCACCAGTCGTCGCGGGGCGTGGCCTGCACGGCGGCCCGTTGGTAACGGAAAACCTCGGGCATCCATCCCTCCCGCCAGACTGATGCGTCATTCCCCGGGGCGAAGAAAGCGGTTCGGACGTGGTGCAGATGCTCCTCCTCCGGCAGCGAGGAGTCGAAGCAGTGGCTGAGGGAAACCCACAGGGACGGGTCGGGTTCCACCAGTCCGCCGGCAGCAAGAAGAGTCAACGAGGCCACACGTTCCGGGAAGTCGGCGGTGATCATGCGGGAGAGCCTGTTGCCGAAAGCATGACCCACGAGATTGAAGGTCGTGATTCCCTCCGCCTCCAGGCGCCCCACTGTGTCGCTGGCGAGGTCATGCAGCGTCGGTGTCCCGTCCCACGAGGGACGTGGCTCCATCTGCACGGTCACGTGCCCGGGCACGTGACCGTGCAGATGGAGCCACGTCCCTCGTGGGACGGGACACCGACGCTGCAT
>JBJTFB010000179.1:0-3534 GCA_046093205.1 Acidimicrobiales bacterium | reverse complement strand
CTCGACGATGCAAAGGCCGTGTGAGGAGTATGAACTGCTCCAGGGCACGGAGCCTCGTGCTTGATGGTGTGGGTGATGCCGAAGCTGTGCGTGACGCCCGCGCCCACGTGTTGGGATGCCCTGACTGCGCCTCCGGCCTCGAGCCGGACCATGCCGGTGCCGGCCCGCTCGACCGGTTGCGGGAGCAGCCGACCGTCCTGCGGCTGTTGCTGCTCGTACTGTCCGTGGTTCAACTCACAGTTGCTGTCCCGTGGGTCTTCGGCGTGTCCCCGTTCTGGGACGGAACAGGCCGCGCCGACCCGGCTCACCTGACCCGCGACGGAACCATCGGCCTGGTGGTGGGTCTTGCCGGCCTCCTCACAGCCCGGCAGCCGAGGCTGGCCTACTTCTTCCTGACTGTCGGCTGGTCCCTGGCACTCCTCCAGGTTGTCGCTTTCGTGTCCGACCTGCGGTCGGAGGGAGTGACAGCCGGATTCGAGACCGTCCATGCCCTCACCCTCGCGGTCACGGGCCTGATGACGGCCATGGCGTTCCCGATGCGTCGAGGGCGGCGCCCCGGGAGAGGCCCGCTGCGGGCCGTGTAGCCCGCAGGCAAACCACGCCCCCGCATTCGTCTAGTGTTCCCCGACAGGTTTCCAATCAAGGGGGGTCCCATGTCACGCAAACTCCGGTTCGCAGCAGTTGTTGCCACCGTCGGTCTCGCACTCGCGGCCTGCGGCGGAGGTTCGAGCAGTGGTGGAGGTGACTCCGAGACCGCCGAGACCACACCGATCGACCAGGTCGAGCTCACGTTCCAGCCGATCTCGGCGGGCAAGCTCACTGTGTGCTCCGACGCTCCGTACGAGCCGTTCGAGTACCAGGACGAGAGCGGCAACTGGACCGGCTTCGACATGGACCTCATGACCGCAATCGCCAAGCGCTACGGCCTGACACTCGAGGTCACCAAGCAGCCGTTTGACGGCATCTGGCTCGCCCCGGCTGCGGGCACGTGCGACATCGTGGCGTCGTCCATCACCATCACCGAGGAGCGCGCGCAGAACGCCGCCTTCAGTGACCCGTACTTCGACGCCGACCAGTCGCTGCTCGTGCGCTCCGAGGACGCGGCCACGTACGTCGACATCGCCTCGCTCGCCGGCAAGACCATCGCCGTGCAGACGGGCACCACCGGTGAGGCGTACGCCAGGGAGAACGCCGGCGATGCGAAGGTCCAGTCCTTCGACGACGCCGCCGCCATGTTCGCCGCACTCGAGGGCAAGCAGGTCGACGCCGTCCTGCAGGACCTGCCGATCAACGCGTTCCGCGCCGTGAAGCAGGGCACCACGCAGGTCACCGCCACCTTCCCCACCGAGGAGAAGTACGGCTTCGCAATGGCCAAGGACAACGTCGATCTTCTCGACGCCGTCAACGAGAGCCTGAACGAGTTCCGCGCCGGCGGTGTGTACGACGAGATCTACCAGAAGTACTTCGGCACGCCGGGCGCCTCCGAGTAGGCCCGCGGCACCGCGCGGCACATGGCACTCACCAGGCGCCAGCGAGCCCGCGCGCTCAGATACACCGTCTACGGCGCATCCGTCGCCGTGGTGGCGTGGGTCGCATGGGTCGTCGACTGGTCCCGCCTGAGCAACGCACTGTTCAGGTGGGACCTGATCGTCGATCAGTTCCCCGACATCATCACGAGGGCGGCGCGCAACACCCTCATCTTCACGGTGTTCGGCTTCGCCGGCGGCCTCAGCCTGGGTCTTCTCTTCGCGCTGATGCGTCTCTCGACGGTGCGCCCGTACCGTTGGTTCGCCGCCGTGTACATCGAGGTGTTCCGCGGCATCCCGTTGCTCGTCACCCTGCTGTTGCTCGGTTTCGGAATCCCGATCGCGACGGGATGGAGATGGCCGAACACCTTCGTGCAGGGCATCATCCCGCTCTCGTTGGTGTCAGGTGCGTACATGGCCGAGACCATCCGCGCGGGCATCGAGGCCGTCCCGCGGGGACAAATGGAGGCGGCCCGTTCGCTCGGCATGTCGTACCCGAGGGCCATGGCCACGATCATCATCCCGCAGGCCCTGCGCATCATCGTGCCTCCCCTCACGAACGAACTGGTGCTGTTGCTGAAGGACACCTCGCTCATCTCCGTCCTCGGTGTCACCGATGCCACGAAGGACCTCGCCCGGTTCGGCCGTGACGGGGTGAACACCTCCGCCAACGCGACCCCGCTGATCACCGCCGGGCTCGTGTACCTGGTGATGACGCTCCCGCTCACGCAGCTCGTTGCGTGGATGGAGCGACGCACGAAGGCCCAGACACGATGAGCACGGACACGATGAGCACAGGCAACGAGACCGTCGTCGACATCACGAACCTGCACAAGCGCTTCGGCACGAACCACGTGCTGCAGGGCATCGACCTGACCGTGACGAAGGGCGAGGTGGTGTGCATCATCGGACCGTCAGGGTCGGGGAAGAGCACCCTCCTGCGCTGCGTGAACATGCTCGAGACACCGAGCGACGGATCCGTGCGGGTGCTCGGCCACGACATGACCAACCCCGACTGCGACCTCGACGCGGCACGCGCGCGCATCGGCATGGTGTTCCAGCAGTTCAACCTCTTCCCGCACATGAGCGTGCTCGACAACATCTGCGTGTCCCAGCGCAAGGTTCTGAAGCGCAACAGCGAGGACGCGGCCGCACGGGCACGCACCCTTCTGGCGCGGGTCGGGCTCGCCGAGAAGGAGACCGCGTACCCGGCCCAGCTGTCGGGCGGTCAGCAGCAGCGTGTCGCGATCGCGAGGGCGCTCGCCATGGACCCCAGCGTGATGCTGTTCGACGAGGCCACCAGTGCCCTCGATCCCGAACTGGTCGGTGAGGTGCTTGCCGTGATGCGCTCCCTCGCCGACGAGGGAATGACGATGCTGGTGGTCACCCACGAGATGGGCTTCGCCTCGAACGTTGCCTCCCGGGTGGTGTTCATGGACGGTGGGGTCATCGTGGAGCAGGGCCCGCCGGCACAGGTGATCGGGGCACCCCGTGAGGAGCGCACGCAGCGCTTCCTGAACAGCGTGCAGCAGCACTGAACCCCCCTTGCCTAACCTGCCCCGGCAGATGAGCACAGACAAGGACCGCATCAAGGCGATGCTCGCGCTCGCCCACCATCCCGGCACTCCCCAGCACGAGGCAGAGACCGCACTTGCGCTCGCCTCGAAGTTGATGCAGCGCAACGGCTGGTCGGAGACCGACGTCTCCGGCGCGGACGGGGACGACAGCAGCAACGACGAGATCGTGGTGGAGACCGTGCGCATCACGGGCACCTACAGCACACAGCGCCGCAACCTCCTGTATGGGATCGCCACTGTCCATTCGTGCGTCGGCTACAGCGACAGCGACGACTACGGCTCGTTCCTGGTTCTGTACGGCCGGCGCGACGACATCTTCGCCGCACGCACCCTGTTCGCCGCCGCCGACCTCATGGGGTGCCGGTTGCTCCCCCGCGGCGACAGGTCATGGCGCGTGTCGTGGTGGAAGGGTTTCCGTCGCGGCATCGAGG
>JBJTFB010000178.1:0-5105 GCA_046093205.1 Acidimicrobiales bacterium | reverse complement strand
CCGTTGGTCTCTTCCCCGGCCCCGCGGCCGAGCACAGAGCCGCACTCGAGGTGCTGGACCGTTTCGGCCGCGAGACCGCCCTCGTGCACCCGGACACGCCACACGTGAGGGCCCTCGAGGCACCCGAGGACATCCATGACCTCGCGGGGATCGCAGTGCTCGCCGACCAACTGTCGGCGTGACCCCCCGCGCAACCGGACCCCGTGAGTAGGCTCGGCTCCGTGCATGTTCTTCTTGCCACGGATGCCCAGTGGGTTGTGGACGAGGTTGTCGCCGCCCTGGGTTCCCCGTCCACGTCGTTCACCGTCGTCACGAACGGACGCAAGGTTGCCTCGGTGGTGGCCGAGCGCACACCCGACATCGCCATCCTCGACATGCAGGTCGGCACCATGGGCGGCATGGCCATCACGATGGACCTGCGTCTCGACGCGAGCGCCGGGGTCCTGCCCGAGGTACCGGTGCTGATGCTGCTCGACCGTGACATGGACATCCACATGGCCCGTCGCAGCGGATCGAACGGATGGATCATCAAGCCTCTCGACCCGCTCCGACTGCAGCGGGCGGCAGAGGAAGTGGCCGCGGGCGGCTGTTACTCCGAGGGAATCCCGGTCGACGCGACAGAGCCGCCCCACGATTCCGCGGATAGCCTCGTCTCCTAGTCCTTCCGGGTCGACCGGGGGATCCACACCGGGGTGTGGCGCAGCTTGGTAGCGCGCGTCGTTCGGGACGACGAGGCCGCAGGTTCAAATCCTGTCACCCCGACCATGAGTATCCGTGGGGCTGCCTACGTGGCCGGAATCTTCGAGCATCCGCGGCGTGAGATTCCCGACCGCAGCATCTTCGACATCCACACAGAGGTCGCGCTCGGCGCTCTTGCCGATGCGGGCCTCACGATGTCGGACGTGGACGCCGTGTTCTGTGACGGCACGGCGGGCATGGGCACCTTCTCTCTCGTGGCGCAGTGGGGTCTCAACCCGACCTGGGTGGACAACACCGAGACCGGCGGCTCGAGCTATCTCGCCCACGTCGGACATGCAGCCGCCGCGATTGCCGCCGGCAAGTGCTCCGTTGCCCTCGTGACTCTCGCGGGAAAGCCCCGCACCGGTGGACGTGCGGAACAGATGCGCATGATGCCCGGCCCCGAGGCCGCGTTCGAGGGCATGTGGGGCTCCGGTGGTGCGGTGAACTCGTACGCGCTCGCCGCACAGCGCCACATGCACGAGTTCGGCACGACCTCGCGCCAGCTCGCCGAGATCAAGGTGGCGGCCAGCCTCCACGCCCAGCACAATCCCCACGCATTCCTGCAGAACGTGGTGACGGTCGACGAGGTGCTGGAGTCGCCCATGGTGTCGGACCCCCTGCGCAGGATGGACTGTTGCGTCGTCACCGACGGAGGCGGCGCACTGGTGATCGTGTCCCCGGAGATCGCCCGCTCGCTCGGGCGCACGAACGCGAAGATCCTCGGACACGGGGAGGCGGTGAAGCACCCCGACAACGGGCGCATCGACCTCACCTACACGGGCGCCGTGTGGTCGGGTCCGCGTGCCTTCGAGGAGGCCGGGGTCAGCGTGAACGACGTGGACTACGCCTCGATCTACGACAGCTTCACGATCACCGTGCTGCAGACGATCGAGGACCTCGGCTTCTGCGAGAAGGGCAAGGGCGGCGACTTCGTCTCCGACGGTGCCCTCGTCGCACCGCACGGGATTCTCCCGTTCAACACCGACGGCGGCGGCCTGTGCAACAACCACCCGTCGAACCGCGGCGGAATCACGAAGGTGATCGAGGCGGTGCGGCAGCTGCGCGGCGAGGCACACCCCGCCGTCCAGGTACCCGACTGCCAGGTTGCACTCGCGCACGGCACCGGCGGGAGTCTCGGCATGCGCCACGGTTCCGTGACGCTTCTACTCGGCCAGGACGACGCATGAGTACTCTCCCCGTCCCCGCACCTCTCGTCACGCCGGCGAACGAACGGTTCTGGGCTGCCACGGCGCAACACCGGTTCGAACTGCAGAGGTGCACCGCATGCGACACGGTGGTGTGGTTCCCGCAGCGCCGCTGCCCCGAGTGCTGGACAGAGACACTTGAGACTTTCGACGCGGCAGGAACGGGCAGGGTGTACTCGTTCACCGTGGTGCGGCGCGGCAACGGCAACTGGCGGGAGGCGGCGCCGTTCGTGCTGGCGTACGTGGAACTCGACGAGGGCCCGCGGGTTCTCACGAACATCGTGAACTGCAACCCGGCGGATGTGCACATCGACATGCCGGTGTCACTTGTGTGGTTCGACACGGGCGAAGGGAATGCGCTCTACCGTTTCGCCCCGCAACTCACTTCCTGATTCTTTCCGTCCCTGCCCGGGTCAACCCACATTGCCTTTCGAACGGAACGGAAGGCAATAGCGTCATGGCAAGCACGGACGAACTCAGGCTCCTGAACAGACTGCAGGAGATGCTCGGAGGAGAGGAGGCGGGGACACTGATGGGAATGATCTCCGGTGATCACGCCGCCGACATCACCGAACTCAAGACCGACGTCGCCGAACTCAAGACCGACGTCGCCGTCCTGAAAACTGACGTCGCCGTCCTGAAAACTGACGTCACAGCACTGAAGGTTGACGTGTCCATCCTCAAGAACGATGTCACCGAACTCCGGGCCGACGTGGCTGGGTTGAAGGCAGATGTCACCTGGCTGAAGCTCGGTTTCACCGAACTCGGAACCAAGATCGGCTCCCTCAGCCAGGACATCAACCGTCTCGAGGCAACGGTCCTGCGCACCATGATGCGCCATCTCACGTTCTCGGTGTCCGCGATGCTCTCCATCAACACGTTGATGGTCGGCGTGGTCGCGTTCCTCCGCTGATCAGCGGTCGAGCAACAGTTCCGCAATCTGCACGGCGTTCAATGCCGCGCCCTTGCGCAGGTTGTCATTCGCCACGAACACCGCGAGGCCCCGGCCGTCGGGCACGGACTGGTCGCGCCTGATGCGTCCCACGTAGCTGGGGTCCTTCCCTGCTGCCTGGAGCGGTGTGGGGATGTCGCTCAGCGCCACACCGGGTGCCGACGACAACAGCTCGGTCGCCCGGGCCGGCGTGATCGGTCGTGCGAACTCGAGGTTCAGTGCGAGCGAGTGCCCGGTGAACACGGGAACGCGCACGCAGGTGCCCGACACCATCAGTTCGGGAATGCCGAGGATCTTGCGGCTCTCGTTGCGCAGCTTCTTCTCCTCGTCGGTCTCGCCGTCTCCGTCATCGACCAACGCCCCCGCGAACGGCACGACGTTGAATGCGATCGGCCGGGCGAACTTCTTCGGCTCGGGCCACTTCACGGCGTGTCCGTCGAATGCAAGACCTGCCGCGCCGTCCGACATGATGTGCACCTGTCCGTCGAGTTCCTCGACGCCCACCAGACCGGCACCGCTCACGGCCTGGTAGGTGGCGGCGATCATTCGGGTGAGTCCCGCCTCATCGTGCAGGGGCTTCAGCACCGGCATGGCCGCCATGGTGGTGCAGTTCGGGTTCGCGATGATCCGCTTCGGTGCGGTGCGCGCGAGATGTCCGTTCACCTCGCTGACGACCAACGGCACCTCGGGGTCCATGCGGAATGCACTCGAGTTGTCGATGACCACCACACCTGCGCCGGCGAAGCGGGGCGCGAGCTCGCGCGAGGAGGTGGCACCCGCCGAGAAGAGGGCAATGTCGAGACCGGAGGGGTCTGCGGTGGCCGCGTCCTCCACGGTCACCGTCCTGCCGCCGAAGTCGATCGGGCGGCCCGCCGACCTCGCCGACGCGAAGAACCTCACCTCGTCGAGCGGGAAGTTCCGCTCGAGGAGAAGGGTGCGCATGACACTGCCCACCTGACCGGTTGCACCGACGACACCGACACGCCTGGACAGAGAGGCTAACGACGACGCGCCAGCCGCCACCAATGGCTTTTGATTGCCACGTCGAGGTCGCACTGCTCCACGGGCACGTCGTTGAAGGTCACCTCGCGCTGCGGACGTCCCGGGTGGTGCAGCACCACGACCGACTCGAGGTCGACCCCGGTTGCCTCGACAGTGGCGAGCACCCGACGTGGGTCGAGTCGGTTCGCCTGCCACCCGAGCCGGGTCGACCACCTCCACCGCGACAACCTCTGACCGATGGCAGGGGCATGCCACAACGAACGCACGACGGCACCCGCCGGCACGAGCAGCGCATCCTCCGGCACCCAAGTGCGGAAGTTGAGCGCCAGCCAGCCACCGGGCCGCAGAACCCGGACGGACTCGCGCGTCAGTCTCAGGGCATCACTGGCCCTGCAGTGCTGCATCACGATGTAGGAGAAGACCGCATCGACGCTGGAGTCGGGCACTGCCAACGAATTCCCGTCGGGTATGTGCACCGTCCGCAGGGAGGCCGGGTTGCCGAACCGCGTGACGGTCTCACGGCAGCGCTCGAGAAATGCAGCATCGACGTCGGTGGCCGTGACGGAGGCGAAGCGGCGGGTGAACCCCGCCGTCATGCGTCCGATCCCGGAGCCGATCTCGAGCAGCGACATCGAACCGCACGAGTCGTTCCACCCGAAGCGGTCGATGTACACGTCGACCTCGGCATCACCCGTGCGGACGAAACTCTCGAGACTCAGTTCGGCGCCGGTGAGGTTGTTGAACACCCAGCCCGTCTCGCGCACCACGTCATCGGCCGACCGGCGCGCCTCGGTGCGGGTGCCGGCTGCCCTCCAGGGCGTCAGCTGTCTGCGGCGGACGGTCATCCCCCGATTGTGTCAGGCGCCGCTACTTGCGGTCGGGCAAGGGCGCCGCGTACGAGGTGCCCGAGTCGAGGCCGAAGGCGGTGTGCAAGGCCCGCACGGCCGTCTCCATCTCGGTCGAGGAGATCACCACCGACACCCTGATCGTGCTGGTGGAGATCATGTGGATGTTCACCCCGTTGTCGGCGAGAACGCGGAACATCCGCGCGGCGATGCCGGGGCTCGTCTTCATGCCGGCACCCACCAGCGAGACCTTCGCGATGTCGGTGTCATGGGTGACCGCCTGGGCACCCATCTCCTCGGCAACACGGGCCACGATCTCCTCGGCTGTGCGCATGTCGGCCTTCGGCACGGTGAAGGAGA
>JBJTFB010000177.1:0-6650 GCA_046093205.1 Acidimicrobiales bacterium | reverse complement strand
CGCAGATGCAGTCCACCGACTGCCGCAAGGCCTTCCCGTGCTTCGACGAACCCGACATGAAGGCCGTCTTCGCGGTCGACCTCACGGTGGAGCAGGGCCTGCTCGCGATCTCGAACGGCCCGGAGACCAGGCGCGAGGCCGCCGGGGACAAGGTGCGGGTGTGGTTCAAGGAGACCATGCCGATGTCGACCTACCTGGTGGCGTTCATCGTGGGACCCCTCGAGGCCACGGAACCCGAGATGGTGAACGGCACGCCGGTGCGAGTGGTGCACGTGCCGGGGAAGGCGCACCTCACCGGTTTCGGCATGAAGGTCGGCAAGTTCGCCCTCGACTGGTTCGAGAAGTACTACGGCATCCCCTACCCGAGCGACAAGGTCGACCTGGTCGCCCTGCCCGACTTCGCCGCCGGTGCGATGGAGAACCTCGGGTGCATCACCTTCCGTGAGGTGCTGCTGCTCGTCGACCCCGCGACCAGCACCCAGGTGGAGCAGGAACTCGTGGCCGACGTGGTCGCCCACGAACTGGCGCACATGTGGTTCGGCGACCTCGTGACCATGGGCTGGTGGAACGGCATCTGGCTGAACGAGGCGTTCGCAACCTTCATGGAGATCGCCGCCTGTGACGCGTTCGCGCCCGAGTGGAAGCGCTGGACCAGTTTCGGTCTGGAGCGCAGCGCCGCGTTCGAGGTCGACAGCCTGCACAACACCCGCAGCGTGGAGTTCCCCGTGCATGCCCCCGACGACTGCGAGGGCATGTTCGACGTGCTCACGTACCAGAAGGGCGGCGCGATCCTGCGCATGCTCGAGCAGTACCTGGGCGAGGACCGCTTCCGTGCGGGTGTCAGCCACTACCTGCGCAGGCACTCGTACGCGAACACCGAGACGAACGACCTCTGGGATGCCATCGAGGAGACGGTGTCCTCCGACGGCGGCGAGAAGGTGCCGGTCCGCAGGCTGATGGACAGTTTCATCTGGCAGCCCGGGTTCCCGCTGGTGTCGGCGAGGCAGGACGGCAACGAACTCGTGCTGTCACAGTGCCGTTTCACCTTCGACAACAACCCCGACGCCACCCTGTGGGTGCTGCCCGTGCACGTGCGCAACGGCGGGCAGGAGATCAAGGTGCTGATGGAGACCGACGAGGCCCGCATCGCACTCCCCGACCCCGCCGGTGCGGTGGTGGTGAACGCAGGTGGCCACGGGTTCTTCCGCGTGTCGTACTCGGCCGGTCTGCTCGCACGGCTGGACGGCACCGTGCTGCGCGGCATGGAAATCATCGAGCGCTACAACCTGGTGGACGATGCGTGGAATGCGGTCACCGCCGGCAACCTGTCGGCCGCCGACTTCCTCTCGTTCGCCGAGCAGTTCCGCGACGAGCGTGACCTTGCCGTGTGGCAGGCACTCGCGATCGGTCTCCGCGGGGCGGGCCGCCTGCTGGAGCGCGCGCAGCTCGATGCCCTCGCGGCACGTGTGCGCAGTCTCGCCGCGCCGGCCCTCGCCGACCTCGGCACCGGCGCCCGTGCCGGCGAGGCGGACCTCACGGCGAAGCTGCGCGGACTGCTGGTGGGCCTCGTGGCGGTGTCGGGCAAGGATGCCGACCTACAGCGCAGGTGCCGTGAGATCCTCCGCAGCCCCGACGCACCGGGCAACGACCCCGAGCTAGTGGCCGCGGCCACCACGGTCGTCGCGGCCACCGGGAACGCCGATGACTACGAGTGGGTGCTGCAGCGCTTCCGCAACCCCGACACCCCGCAGGAGCAGATCCGCATGCTGTACGCGCTGGCGGAGTTCGACGACGCCGACCTCATGCGGCGCACGTGCGAGCTCGCGTTCAGCGGCGAGGTGAAGACGCAGAACGCACCGTTCCTGCTGAACCGGTGCATCGCGAACCGCTTCCACGGCGAGCTCGCATGGTCCATCGTGCGCCAGCACTGGACCGAGGCGAACGAGAAGTTCCCCGTGAACACGATCGTGCGCATGGTGGACTCCGCCAAGATGCTGAACAGTGACGTCGCCGAGGCCGACGTGCAGGCATTCTTCGGTGAGCACGGGATCCCCCAGGCCACGAAGACACTGCAGCAGGTACTGGAGCGCCAGCGGGTGAACGCGGCGCTGCGCCGCCGCGAATCGGAAGACCTGGCCTCCGCCCTGACAGAATGACCTTTCGTGGGTAGAGGTCGCCGACTGGTGGTTGCCGCTGTCCTCGCCCTGGGGATGGCGGCTGTTGCGAGGTCGGGCTCGGTCTCTGCGGTGCCGGCGGATGACTGGACGTCCGATCTCACCGAGTGTGTCTGGACGAACGGGGTCACGACCTCGTGTTCCCTGACGATGTCGTCACCGGTGTCGACGGTGACGATCTCCGGGACCAACACGAACACCACGAAGGAGTTGCTGAGCGGCACTTGGGCGATCCTTGCGCGCCACTTTGACTCCAACCTCCAGACCCTCGGGTTCGTCACGGATGCCAACGGTGGACGTCTGGCATCACTCACGTTCAAGCACGTCCACAACCACAATGCCGGACAGGCCCCGGGCTCCTACGGTGTCCAGCTGGAGGTCAGGGAGGGTGCCGGGGCCTGGTCGAACTTCGGCTCCCCCTTCACCGCGGACTCCAGCACATCGACACTCACCCAGACGGTGACCGCAGCATCCGAGGTTGTGCTCCTCCCCAACACGACCTACTCAATCCGGTGGAACACGACGGCGAACGGCGCCACCTTCTCGGACGTGACGAAGGCTGACTTCTTCGCCGTGGGAAGCCTGACGGTCGGTTTCAGGAAGTACCAGACACTTTCCGTGACCCAGGCAGCAGACGGCACGGTCGGCGGCACCGTCGCGCTCGCCGGCACGGTCTCATCGGGACTGCCGATCACGTGGAGTTCCGCCACACCCGGTGTCTGCTCTGTCACAGGCGCATCTGCAAGCCTTCTCACCGCCGGCACCTGCACCGTGTCGGCAACACAGACGGGTGATGCGGTATGGGTGCCGTCGACGGCCCAGACAATGTCGTTCAATGTCGCTCCCGCAGCCACAACCACAACGGCGCCGCCCACCACGACCACATCGACCACCATCCCTGCAACCACCACCACGGTCGATCCCGCACTCTCCGCGAGCGCCGGCACCACGACCGTTGCGCCGTTCCCGGCACCGACAACGCTGCCGTCACGGGTGTCCTCGGCCGCACCCGCACCCGTCACCCCGCGTGCACCGGCCGTTGCGACCACAACCACGCTCGCCGTCACGAATGGCGCGGTGCCGGTCCCTGCCACATCCACCACCACCGTCGCTCCCGTCTCTGTTCCCGCTCCCTCGCCCGCCCCCGTGGTGGACTCCTCCTCTTCCCCGTTCCGCACGGCACGGTCCACCGACCGGTTCTTCGGCGTCGCGCTCGCGGCGGCACCCTCGGGCGGCACGACCCTCACCGGGACGGCAGCCGGCCTTTCGCCCGGCTCGGTGGTGACGGTCGTGCTGCAGCCCGGTTCGGTGAGCGTGGGCACCGCAACCGTCGCGGCGGACGGAACCACGGTTCTCGATGTGCAGCTGCCGGCATCGTTCGACCCGTCCACCTCGCGGGTGGAGCTGCGCGGCACCTCCGCGGCCGGCGAGGAAATCGGTGCGGTGGGGGTGGTCCCCGAATCGGTTGACGGCACCGAACTCTCGGCCGCGGCCTTCGGTGAGTTCATCGGTGTGCTGCCGGCGGTGCAGCTCGAGCGCTCGGCCGACACCGGCCTCCCCGTGTACGACACGCTGCGCAACGTGGGTGACACGGTCGCGCTCACCACCTCCGCGACGATCGTTGCGGCACTCGCACTCGGCGGCCTGGCCTCGGGTGCCGGACGGGGTGCCCGTGGCGGACGGAGAACGCCCGGCGGTCGCGGCGACCGGCTCAGTGATTCGATGCGTGTGCGCGGTGGCCGGCGCCGTGACGAGGGCGACGACGAGGAAGGGCAGGACCCCGAGTCATCCGAGGGGGAGGTCGGCGGCACCGACGCGAACCTGCTGGACGCGAACGGGGCCGACAGGGACGGACGCGGCGACCGCAGCATCTCGTGGAGGCTGCCCGGCACCGCACTCCTGCAGCGGATCGTGGAGTCGGTGGCACGGTGGGCCGAGCACAGGTCTGTGCTGCTCACGAGAACCGCCACCGACGGCCAGTGGGCACGCGCCAGCCTCGGCTCGGCGGGTGCTCTCCTGTGGCTCGTCGGTGCCGTCGTCGGTGCCGCGGCTGCGGTCACCCCCGGGGGCGACGTGGTGCGCCTCACCTCCGGTTTCGCCTGTGTGCTCGTGGCACTCGCCCTGCTCGATGCCGCAGCAGGTGCGTTCGCGTTCCTCGGGTTCGCACTGGTGAATATTGCGGCGGGGAACGTCGGGAGCCTCTTCGATGCGAGGACGCTCCTCGGGGTTGCCCTGCTCCTCGTGGCACTGCCGTCGATCGGCAGTGCCATCCGCCCCTTCCGGCGCACCGTGGAGGGCCGCGACGGCCTTCTCGACCGGGCCGCCGACTACCTCATTGCACCCCTGTTCCTCGGATATGCGGGCTCCTCGGCGTACGCCGCACTGAACGGTCTGTCCGGCCTCGACATGGTGTCCTCTGCTGCGGCGGTCACCGTGCGCAACGTGGTGTTCGTGATGACCGTCGTCCGTCTCGTTCTCGAGGACGCGGTGCCGCTCGCCTACCCGCGACGGATCGCGGAGACCACCATCGAGGTCGAGCCCGAACCGTCCGTTGCGGTCCGCTCCGCGTCCGTGGTGACGGTGGGTGCGCTCTACCTGCTGGGCGCCGGGCCGTTCTACGGGTACGGCTGGCAGACATGGGCGATCGTCTCCCTCCTCGTTCTCGTTCCTGCGCTCGGCGAGTTCTCTCACCTCCTGCCGAACTCCGCACGTGCCCACCGCGTGATCCCGCGCGGGGTCCTGCGCTCGGTGGTGATGTGTTACGTGGGTGCGTGGTTCGCGTCGGTGGTGATGTCCGCTGCCGGCAGCGCGGTGTCCGCACGCAGCATTGCGGTGGTTCTGCTCCTGCCCGGTGTCGTTCTCGGCGTGGTGGACTGCTTCGCGCGCGAGGGCGGTGACTGGCCCGACAACGCCGCGAAACGTGCCGGTGGGCTCGTGCTGTGGGCGGTCTCGGCGCTCATCCTCGTGGGTGTCATCACCCCGTGAGCCCGGTTACCACTGATGCACGGTGCAACTGAGGCACGGTTACCGCTGAGGCCCGGTTCGGCTGGGCCGTCACCGTCGGCCTGATACCGTTCGCCCATGCGCCGGGGGGTGGCACGGGTTCTTTTCGGCACGGCCGTTGCGGCTTTCGTGCTCGGCCCGTTCACCGCGGCTGAAGCACGAGTTCCCACGGTGCTCCCCACGCCCTGCGTTCCGACGGAGTCCACCATCGGCGGCAAGACCGCCTTCACGTTCTCGGCGCCTGCTGAGTGCACGTTCACGCCCGCAGCCGACCTGAACGGCGCCACGTACACCATCCTCGCCGTCGGTGGTGGTGGCGGTGGCGGCGCATACGGCGGTGGAGGTGGTGGCGGCGGCGAGGCACGCCAACTGGCGGGACACACGGCGGCACTGAACTCGAAGCTGGTCATCCTCGTGGGGCCGGGTGGCACGGGAGGAATCAGGACCGCCACCGGGGCCTCCAACAGTCCTGCGCCCGGACAGTCGTCGTTCGTCTGGACGGTCGATCCGGCGGCAACGTCACGCTCGACATCACCGCTGGTGGAGGCCAAAGGTGGTGGCACCGGGGGCAGTTACAACAGTGCCGGTTCGGGCGGCACGGCGGGCACCGGCGGGATAGGAGGGACACGTCTCGCGACTGGCCAGGGGGGCATGGCCCCGATGTCAACCCCGCCCGGGACACCCGGGACACCCGGGGCGGACGGCGCGCCGTGGTCGCTGTCGAGCGCGAGATACGGCGGTGGCGGCGGCGGCGGCATCTGCGCAAACGGTGGTCTCACACCGAGCATGATCGATCCGCTGAGCGGCGGACGCGACGGCGGCGGGGCGAGCGCAGGCAAACGGCCCGCACCTCTCAACTACACCAGCGACGGTTCGGATGCACTTCCGGGCAGCGGCAGCGGAGGAGGTGCGGGCGCAGGGTGCGCAAATGCGTTTGCGGGCGGGGCAGCGACCGCCAACGGTGGCGCGGGTGGGCGTGGCACCGTCATCCTCGTGGTCACCGCCCGCGCATCGGCCACCACCACCCTCGCACCCACCAGCGGCACCGTGGTCACCACCACCATCGCGACGTCGCGCACCGCCACCACACTGGCCGCCAGCACGTCACCGACGACACTTGCGGGATCCACCATCACCGTCCCGAAGGTCACCACAACAACGGTCAAAACGACGACCGCCACGTTGAAGTCGACGGCCACGACTCTCGCCCCCGCGACGGTCACCACCCTGTCCACTTCCTCCCCCTCCACCACTGCCGGCAGCCTGCTGCCCGCCACCGCAACCACGCTGTCGTCCACCACCCCGAGCACGGCTGCTGCCGGGTGTGAGGTCGGTCGCACGTGCCCTGATCTGTGAGCCGCGCACGGGCCGGCCGACGAGGCCCCCGAAGTCGACGCCGAAGAAGTCCGACGCGGCCCGGTTCGTCCCGAAGAACACCGGGCTCGCGGGAACGAGCTCGGGCGGTGGGGGAAC
>JBJTFB010000176.1:0-4467 GCA_046093205.1 Acidimicrobiales bacterium | reverse complement strand
CGGGCGGGCCGTTGATCGGTGCGCTCCTCATCGGCCCGTTCGGCATCCGCGGCGCGTTCCTCGTGTTCGCGGGCATCGGTGCGCTCGTCTTCCTCGCGGTGCTCTCGCGGGAGCTGCCCACCCTGCCCACAACGGCCGAGTCGGGCAGGCTGTCCTTCGAGCTGCTCCGGCTGCGACCGATGCCCGCGAACACGAGGAACGCGCCGCGGATGCCGAACGGGCCGATGAGGAGCGCACCGATCAACGGCCCGCCCGTGAAACCGGCGATCTCCACGCCTCGCAGCCGGGCCATCCGTTCTGCCGCGCGGGAGCGGTCGATGTTCGCCGCGAGGGCGCGGACCGCCGGGCCGGACATGCCGAGTGACGAGCCTGCGATGGCGCGTGCCACCACGAACACAGGCAATGACCCCCCGAAGGCAAAAAGCACCGACCCCACCACCGCGAACACCACGCCGGCCAGCACCATCACCTTGGGGTTGCGACGGTCAGCGAGCGGGGCAACAGTGAGCTGCACGATGAGGGACGCGAGGAAGCCCGACGCCGCGATGTAACCGAGACCCGCGTCGGAGAAGCCGTACTCGTCCTGCAGGTCGGAGAGCGCGGGGAAGATCATGCTGTTCGACACCGGCACGCCGAAGCCGCACACGAGCAGCGGGCCGATGCCCATGGTGAACTTCTCGAGGGGTCTCATGATCGGGTTGTGTGTCAGCCGTGGCGCTGGCAGCGCAGCACCGCGGAGTTGAAGCCCGGCCAGTGTTCCATGCCCCACTCGTCGAACTCGCGCTCCGCGAGCATCACGCATGCGGTGTCGACCACGGGGTCGTACCACAGGAAGGTCCCGATGCCGCCGAAGTGCCCGAATGTGGCAGCCGAGTTGTCGGGGCTGGTCCAGTGGGGGTGCTTGTGGCCGCGGATCTCCGGCCCGAGGCCCCACGGGCACGGCGACATCGGCCCGATGCCCGGCACGATGCCGTCGAGTTCCCCGAACTGCGGGGACACGGCCTCGACATAGGTGTCGCGGGAGATGAGGTGCGGCCGGCGCAGTTCGCTCGCGAACAGCACGAGGTCGTCCACGGACGAGTGCACGTCCTTGGCGCACGAGCCGAGCAGCTCACTGTCGTTCATCCCGAGCGGGGCGAACACCGCCTCATCGAGGTACTCATCGAACGGCATGCCGGTGCGGTCGGCAACGTGCGCGGCTGCCATGTCGTAGCCGGTGTTCGAGTAGATGCGCCGCGCCGCCGGTTTCCCCACCGGTTCCGCACCGTCGAACGGGTAGCCACCCGCGTGCGACAGCAGGTGCCGCAGGGTGCAGCCCTCCTGGCCCACGGGGTCGTCAAGCGACACCGAACCCTCCTCAACCGCGATGAGCACCGCCCACGCGGCGAGCGGCTTGCTCACGGATGCGATGCGCTGGCGTCGCTGCGTCTCGCCGTGCAGGTGCACACCGAACCGGTCGACCACCGCGGCACCGAAGTGCTCCACGGGAAAGCGGTCGGCGAGCGCCCAGGCCGCGTCGTAGCGGTCAGGCATCCGAGCCGCGGACGAGCTCGGCCACGCGGAACGCGAGGTCCAGCGACTGGCGGCCGTTCAGCCTCGGGTCGCAGATCGTCTGGTAGCGGGTGTCGAGGTCGTCCTCGGTCACCGTGTGTCCGCCACCCGTGCACTCTGTGACGTCGTCACCGGTGAGCTCCACGTGGATGCCGCCCGGCCAGGTTCCCTCGGCATGGTGCGCGCGGACGAAGCCGGCGATCTCGGTGACGATGTCGTCGAAGTGCCGTGTCTTCCGTCCGTTCGGCGCGGTGAAGGTGTTGCCGTGCATCGGGTCGCATGCCCACACCACCGGATGGCCGGAGTCACGCACGGCACGCAGGAGCGGCCGCAGGGAGTCCTCCACCTTGTCGGAGCCCATGCGACTGATGAGGGTGAGGCGGCCCGGTACCTGCGCCGGGTTCAGCTTCTCGCACAGCTCGATGACCCACTCGGGCGTGGCCGTGGGGCCGATCTTGCAGCCGATGGGGTTTCCCACCCCGCGCAGGAACTCGATGTGTGCGCCGTCGAGCTGCCGTGTGCGCTCGCCGATCCAGAGCATGTGCGCGGAGCAGTCGTACCACTGGCCGGTGAGGGAATCCTGGCGTGTGAGCGCCTCCTCCCATCCGAGGATGAGCGCCTCGTGGCTGGTGTACACGTCGACCTCGTGCAGGGTGGAGTTGTTCTCGGTGTCGATGCCGACAGCACGCATGAAACGCAGCGCACGGTCGATCTCTGATGCGAGCCGTTCGTAGCGCACGCCCTCGGGGCTGGCAGCGACGAACTCCTGCGTCCACGCCTGCACCCGGTTGAGGTCGGCGAAGCCGCCCTTCGTGAACGCGCGCAACAGGTTCAGGGTGGACGCCGACTGGTGGTAGGCCTGCACGAGCCGGTCGGGGTCGGGTACGCGCGCGGCCTCGGTGGGCGAGGCATCGTTCACGATGTGCCCGCGGAAGGACGGGATCTCGAGGTTGCCGATCTTCTCGGTGTTCGACGAGCGTGGCTTGGCGAACTGGCCGGCCATGCGGCCCACCTTCACCACCGGTACGCCCATCGAGTATGTGAGCACCACGGCCATCTGCAGGATCACCCGCAGTTTCTCGCGGATGTTGTTCGCGCTGAACTCCTCGAAACTCTCCGCACAGTCACCGGCCTGCAGCAGGAAGGCGGTCCCCGCTGCCACCTGGGCGAGGGAGGCCTGGAGGGCGCGGGCCTCGCCCGCAAACACCAGCGGGGGATAGCCCGCGACCTGCTTCAGGGCGGCATCGACCGCGGCGGGGTCGGGCCACTGCGGCTGCTGGGCGGCAGGGAAGTTCTGCCATGAGGTCGGGCTCCAGCTTTTCGGCATGTTTCAAAGCCTTGCGTCTCGGAGGGGCGTTCGCAACCGCATTACGCGCGAAAGCCGTGCGCCGGGCCGGAAGGCCCGAATCGCATGGCTCGCGAGGGAGGACCGGGTGGTGGTCAGACCGCGAGGATGCGGACGGCGTCTTCCTTCAGGCCCTCGACGGCGCGGCTGACGAGGCGACGGGCGGCCTCGGCGGTGACGCCGAGCTCCTCGCCGATCTCGCGGAAGCTCTGCTTCTCGCCGTCGAACAATCCGAAACGCTTCTCCACTGCCATGCGGGCGCGGGGCTCGAGGGTGCCGAGGAGCTCCTCGAGCAGCTCGCTGTCCACGAGTTCCATCACGGCGTCCTCGGGTGTGCCCTGGCCGTTGTCCATGAGGTCCCCGAGAGTGGCGTCACCGTCGTCGCCCACGGTCTTGTCGAGCGACACCGGGGTGGTGAGGCGGTGCAGTTCCGCGTTCGCCGCGTCGAGAGTCTCACCGTCACCGGAGGACTGGCGCAGCGCAGCACGGAGGCTGGCGGAGCGGTCACCAGGGATGCGGATGAGGCTCGCCTTCTGGTCGAGCGCGCGGCCGATGGCCTGGCGGATCCAGAAGGTGGCGTACGTCGAGAACTTGAAGCCGCGGCGCCAGTCGAACTTGTCGACCGCGTGCTCGAGGCCGAGGTTGCCCTCCTGGATGAGGTCGAGCAGGTCCATGCCCTGTGGCAGGGGATAGCGGCGGGCGATGGAGACGACGAGACGGAGGTTCGCGCGGATGAAGCGGTCCTTGGCCACGCTGGCCTTGCGCACGTCGCGACGCAGGGCAGCGGAGCGCTCCCCCTTGTCGATGCGCTTCTGGGCGTCGCGGCCGGCCTCGATCGCCTTGGAGAGCTCGCGCTCGTCCTCCGCGGTGAGCAGCGGGACCTTGCCGATGTCGTTCAGGTACAAACCGATGGAGTCATTCATGATGAAACGTTCAACATTCCTTGTGTTGGTGATGTTCCCGGTGCACGCCGTGGCGGCGGACACAGGGGGTGTCGACATGGGGGTGCCCGTGTCGGGGGGAAGATGACTGTAACACGCGGCGGTACCGTGCGCTAGGGCCAAAACCAACCTCCGTCGGGATAGTGACGGACAGGCCACCTACACTCCTCCGGTGCCCTCCGACACCCCCGACCCGCGCCGTTACTGGGCCGGGATGAGGCTCGGGCTGCTCGGGGGCACCTTCGACCCGCCCCACCTGGGCCACCTGGCCGCCGCCAGGACCGTGCGGGACGCCCTCGGCCTTGACCGGGTGGACCTGCTGCCGGCAAACGATCCCTGGCAGAAGTCCGTCGCCGGGAGGGTCGTCACGGAGGCATCCGTGCGCCTCGCCATGGTTCGTGCCCTCGTGCAGGGTGAGGACGGCCTCGGCGTGGACGACCGCGAGATCCGCCGCGGCGGACCCACCTACACCGCAGACACCCTGGAGGAGATCCATGCCGAGATGCCAGGCATGGAGGTGCACCTCATCATCGGTGCCGACACCGCGCGTACGTTCGGCACGTGGATGCGCCCCGGTGTCGTGGCCGCGCTCTCTACGCTCGTCGTGGTGAACAGGGGTGACGAGACCGT
>JBJTFB010000175.1:0-4537 GCA_046093205.1 Acidimicrobiales bacterium | reverse complement strand
ACAGCCCGCACAGCATCGCGGCGAGCGTGCTCTTGCCCGCACCGTTCTCGCCGAGCAGCGTGTGCACCTCGCCCCGGCGCACGTCGAAGTCGACGTTGTCGTTCGCGAGCACGCCCGGGAAGCGCTTCGTGATGTTGCGTGCCGAGAGAGCGACAGGGGCCGCACCACCGGAGTGATGCGGCCCCATGCCGTCCTCGAAAGAGGAGCTCGTCATGTTGACGGGATCAGCCCTTCGGCGAACCCTCGACACCCTCGACGAAGTAGCTCATCCCCAGCAGCTCGCCGAGCTCGGCGGACTTGCCGGCGGGGATTGCTTCCTTGCCGTCCTGGTCATTGATCGGGCCGGTGAAGGGAGCGAAGGAGCCGTCGATGATGGCCTGGGCCTTCTCGGCGATTGCTGTCTTCGCTGCCTCGGGCACGAGGTCGCTCGGCTCTGCGAGGGTGACCATGCCGTCCTTCATGTTGCCGTAGTACTCATCGGTCGGGCAGGTGCCGTTGGCAACCGACTTGATCGAGTTGGTGTAGTACGGGCCCCAGTTCCACGTGGGAGCGGTGAGGAACGCCTTGGGTGCTGCCTCGCGCACGTCGGAGTTGTAACCCACCCAGTACGCACCGGCTGCCTCGGCGGCGACGCCGGGCTCGGTGGTGTCCTGGTGCTGGGCGACGACATCGACGCCGGACTGCAGGAGCGCCTCAGCGGCTTCCTTCTCCTTGGTGGGGTCGAACCAGGTGCTGGTCCAGGAGACCTTCACCGTTGCGGTCGGGTTCTGCGAACGGACACCGAGGGTGAACGCGTTGATGCCGCGGATGACCTCGGGGATCGGGAACGCGGCCACGTAGCCGAGCTTGCCGTTCTTGGTGGCTGCACCAGCGGCGATGCCGGACAGGTAGCGGGCCTCCTCGGCCGCACCGAAGTAGGTGCCGAGGTTCTTCGGAACGTCGTCGAACGTTGCGAACTCTCCACCACCGTCGGTGGTGAGGAGGAACTTCGCGCCGGTCGCCCAGAGGAAGCAACCGTTCGGGTTCTTCACCGCGACCTTCGCCATCGGTGCGCCGTAACCGAACGACGTGGCGAAGATGACCTGGTAACCCTCGGCTGCGAGCTGGTCGAACACCTTCTCGCTGTCGGCGTTGTCGGCGACGTTCTCGACGCGCTTGATCTCGATGCCGAGCTCCTGCTCCGCGGCGAGGATGCCCTGCTCGTGCTGGTATGTCCAGCCCTTGTCGTCGGGAACACCGAGGTACACGACTGCGGCCTTCACGTCGGTGGAGGCGGCGGTGGTGTCCGCAGTGGTGGTGTCGGATGCCGAATCGCCACCACCGCATGCTGCGACAAGCAGCGAGGCGGCGGCTGCCGTTGCGGCAAGCTTCCAGAATTTCTTCATAGGTATTGGTTTCTCCTGATCGACGGCACCGGCCGGCACCGAACGAAAAGAACCATAGTCGGCGAGAAACCACGCCAAATCATGCGGAATGGGCCGTTAACACAGGTTTCACGCAGTCGCGACCGAACCGGGCACGAGTACACTTCGTGACTTCCCAGGAGAGGTGCCAGAGAGGCCGAATGGGGCGCCCTGCTAAGGCGTTGTCCGGGTTCAACCGGACCGTGGGTTCAAATCCCACCCTCTCCGCCATGCGTCTGACCCGCGCAGCAACAGCGGCACTCATTGCCGCAGGGCTGTTTTCCACAGCCCTCCAGGCCCCCGGCGGGCCTGTTCTGGCGACCTCGTGCGCACGTCCGTACGTGGCTGTGGAAAACGACTCCTGGAGCCGCATCGCCGGAAAGGTGGGCGTGACCATGCGCGCGCTGCTGGATGCGAACGACGCCACCATGAAGACGTTGATCCTCGTGGGTGACACCGTGTGCCTGCCGAAGGGTGCGACGTACCGGACGAAGTCCACCGAGTCGACGGGCCTGCGGCTGCCCGCACCGAAGAAGAGGTACTCGCGCGGCCAGTCGGCCGCCATCATCCGTGAGGTGTTCCCCGACCGGCTCGAGGCGAAGGCGCTCGCCCTCGCGAAGCGCGAGAGCAAGCTGAACGCGGCCGCCTACAACTGGTGCTGCGTGGGGCTCTTCCAGATCAACTGGTGGGCCCACAAGCCGTGGCTGAAGGACATGGGGGTCACGAAAGCCAGTCAGTTGCTGGACGCGGAGGTCAATGCCCGGGCCGCACTGCAGATGTACAAGCGGTCGGGCGGGTGGAGCCCCTGGGACCTGTAGGTACACTCACAGTCCCGCAAACAAGCGCTCGTAGCTTAATGGATAGAGCATCTGACTACGGATCAGAAGGTTGGGGGTTCAAGTCCCTCCGAGCGCGCCAGTGCCGAACACAAAGCCGTTGACGGTGGTTCGGATTCCCCGCAAGGTGCGTGTGTAGCGTGCGGTGATGAGGTCGCGTGCGTTTCTTGTTGCTCTGCTGGCGTTCGTGGCGGGTGGTCTGCCCGTCGCGGCCGGTGCCGCACCACAGGTGTACGACGGCGGGTCGTTCATGTGGCCGAGCAGCCCGGGCAAGGGCTACGCCGGGCTCTACATCGATGACGACATCTCGCACACACGCCTGACATCGACGTTGCGCAACCCCTCGGCCGTCCTCTGCACATCGTTGAACGACGCCACCTGCGGGGGCAAGGCCGTGTCGGTGTACGCGATCCTGCCCGCATGCACCGCCAGCGTCACCAACGACTGCATCGAGTCGGTGGGTGCGAAACCGCAGTCAGGCACGGCCGAAGCGGGCGTGTTCTCGCGGTATCTCCCGGATGCAGGGGTGGCCGACTTCGCCGGTGACCCCGCAGCCAAGGTTCCCACCGGCGGCGCGCCGGGCATCTGGACCCTGGCGAACAACCCGCATGCGGGGGGCAACGAGTACATGGTGGTCGTCTCCGTTGCGGGGACCGCGGCGGATTCCCGGAAGGCGTTCGGAGAGACCACGATCCATGCATCGCTGTACCCGGTGAAGGTGGTCGCGGGCCAGTTCTCGCGGAACAGACCCGCACCCACGTCGACCGGCGTGTCGCACCCGTCGATCGACAGGACGTCGAACTGTGCGTCGGTTGCGGAGGGTTTCTGCGCGGCGCGCCAGGACTTTCCGGCCGCCACTGCGTTCTCCGTGGGCATCAGGCTCTCCACCCCGCCCACCGGCTGGCTGCACGGTCGCATCTTCAGCCCCGACATCTCGTTCTCCACCGTCGACGGGGTCACGAAGCTGCGGGTGGAGGCGACACCCGCGCAGGTTCCCGCCGTTGCCACGTGGGGGAAGGTCGACACGCTGCCGTCTTCGGTGAACGCCGGTTTCTGCACGCTAGAGACGAACTGCGCCCAGTCGAACCCGCAGAGCGCGGGTGCGCACACCGCGGTGGAGTCGTGGCGCACCGTCTACGGCGACAAGGCGTCGTGGGTGCGCGGTCACTGGATGTACATGACGTTGCCGGGGTGGATCACCACGAGGTGTCTCGCGGACACGAGCGTGCTGCACGGCTTCGTCACCACGAACGCCACGGGTTACGCCGCCGGACCACCGTCGTTCTCGTCGTCCGACAAGTCGTTCTCCTACACGGTTGCCTCCCCGCACTACGACGAGAACGGCGGGGTGATCCAGGGCACCTACAACTTCGTGGTCCGCAGCGACACCGCACGCTGCATCTACGGGATCGACGAGGGGACGATGTCGGCAACGGTGTCCATCACCTCCACGGACGGCGGTGACCAGGCATCAACCGCGGTGGTCAACGTGTCCGACGACGGTCAGTGGCTGAAGGTGAGCGCGAGCGGGTTCCACTACTCATCACCGGTGATCAAGACCACCCTCACCTCATCGGTTCCGCCGAAGGTCGTGTCGACGACGCCGACGAGCACCCGCAAGGCCCCGGCGCTCACCACGAAGAGGTCGGCAACCGGTTCGTCGGTGGCGAAGTACGCCGGGCTCACCGTTGCCTCCGGATCGCGGGTGACACTGAAGGTGGCCGCATCGTCGGCGCGGGTGTGCAGGGTCAGCGGAACCTCGGTGAAGGGCCTGAAGAAGGGCTCGTGCCGTGTCACCGTGACGGTCACACCGAAGAAGGGCAAGGCCATCTCGAAGACGGTCACACTCACCGTCACGGGTTGACGGCAGTTCGGTAGCGTTCGGCCCGTGAGTGTGAGGGGGCCACGTTCCGTTGTCGGCGCCGTGCTGGTGTTCGGGTCGGCAGCAGTAATTGCCCCCGCTGGTTCGCCGACGGTGTCCGCCGCACCGGCGAGCCCGGTGTCGGCAATCGCGGGGTCGACCTTCACCGCGACAACATGCACCTCCGCGGTGTACAACGAGATTGCCACCGTGATGGACGTGCTGGTCGACGGCACCGACGTGTACATCGGTGGGTGCTTCCGCAACTGGAACTGGATCGATGCCGCCGACTACATCGCGAAGTGGGACGGCTCCTCGTGGTGTCGTTGTAGGCGAACATGCCACCGACTGCGATTCCCTTGGTGGACAGTTTCGCCAGGCTGTACACCGGGCCTTCGAGCACTCCGTCGCCGCCGCTGTCCGCGCCGAGGGCCGAC
>JBJTFB010000174.1:0-3474 GCA_046093205.1 Acidimicrobiales bacterium | reverse complement strand
GTAGTTGCGCATGGCGTCGGAAAGATAACCCTCGTCTTTGTACATCTCGAGCGCAACCTTGTCGCGACGCTTCGAGAGCTTCTTGCGCTGCTCGTTCACGAGCACGGGAACGTGCGCCCAATCGGGATGCGACTCGCCGAGCGCCGCCCAGATCATCTGCTGCTTGGGGGTGTTCGGCAGGTGCTCCTCGGCACGCACCACGTTCGTGATGCGCATCTCGATGTCGTCCACCACGTTCGCCAGCAGGAACATCGGGGTGCCGTTGCCGCGCAGCAGGACGAAGTCCTCGAGCGTGTCGTTCGCGAACTCCACGTTTCCGCGCACGAGGTCCTCCACCACGGTGACACCGGAGGGCACGCGGAACCGCAGCACACGGCCCGGCCCCGGCTCGAGACCGCGGTCGCGCGAGTACCCGTCGTAGCCCTGGCGGCCGGTCTCCTTGCTGCGTGCCTGCACCTGCTCGGGCGTGAGGTCGCACCAGTACGCATCCCCCTGGCGCCACAGACGCATCGCGGCGTCCACGTGCTGTGCGGCATAGGTGCTCTGGAAGTACGGGCCCTCGAACTGCGGTGAGCCGGAATCGATCCCCAGCCACGACAGCGCGTCGATGATCCCCTGCGTCCACTCGGGACTGTTGCGCGACTCGTCGGTGTCCTCGACGCGCAGGACGAACGTGCCGCCCGTGCGCTGCGCGAGCGCCCAGTTGTAGAGGGCGGTGCGTGCACCACCCACGTGGAAGAAACCGGTGGGTGACGGAGCGAACCTGAAACGGGGGGACTCGCTCATGCGCACAAGGCTAGTAGGGAGGCCTCACGCGCCTTCCTCGTCTAGCGTTGGACGCATGTCGCATGTGATGGCCAAGGAGGACCACCGGTCGGTTGCCGGGGGGCTCGCACGTGCCGCGGTGTTCGGCATCAGTGACGGCCTCACCTCGAACGTGTCCCTCGTGCTCGGTTTCGCCGGTGGCGGGGTGGCCGCCTCCGTGGTGCGCCTCGGTGGTCTCGCCGGCGCGGTGGCGGGTGCGTTCAGCATGGCGGCCGGTGAGTGGATCTCCGTGTCCGCACAGAACGAACTGGTCGAGCGAGAGCTCGAGATCGAGCGTCGCGAACTCGCGCGCAACCCCGAGAAGGAGACACTCGAGCTGGCCGCCTTCTACGAGGCCCACGGGATGACCCGCGAGCAGGCGATCGCCGGTGCCACAGAGGTGATGCAGGACCCCGACCGTGCGTTGCTGGTGCACGCCAAGGAGGAGTTCGGCATTGACCCCAACGAGATGCCCTCGGCGGTTGGCGCCGCCTCGCTGTCATTCGTGATGTTCGTGGTGGGGGCGCTGCTGCCCGTGGTGCCGTGGTTCTTCTCGTCGGGCAACGGCGCCGCGGTTGCCTCGGTCACTATCGGCATCGTGTCGGCTGCGTTCGTCGGTGCCGCCCTCGGCCGTTCCACCGAGCGCTCGGTGGTTCGTTCCTCGTTGCGCCAGGTGGGGAGTCTCCTCGCCGCCACCGCCGCCACGTACCTCGTGGGCAGACTGCTCGGCACGCAGATCGCCTGACATGGCTGCCGACGGACATCCGGGTTTCTCGCAGACGGACCAGCTGAACGTTCTCGGCGGCCCGCTCGAGACCTGCTGCACCGACCCCATGACCGGCTTCTACCGCACGGGATGCTGCGAGGTGGGCGGCGACGACGTGGGCGTGCACGCGGTCTGCGCGGTGATGACCGACGACTTCCTCGCGTTCTCGAAGTCGGTCGGCAACGACCTCAGCACCCCGATGCCCCAGTACGGCTTCGCCGGCCTGAAGGCGGGCGACCTGTGGTGCCTGTGCGCGTCACGCTGGCAGGAGGCCCACGATGCCGGAATGGCACCGCGGGTGAGGCTGGCCTCCACGCACATCGCGGCGGCGGAGTTCTGCGACGTCGATGCGCTCAGGCGTCACGCCGTCGACGCCGGCTGAACCTCACCCCTGCAGGTCCGGCAGCCCGAGCAGGTCACGGGTCAACCCTCGCGTGGTCTCCCAGCCGTGACGCCGCATGGTGGCCGCGATCCCCTCGTGCATCCGGGTGCGTCGTTCCCCCGACGGGTCGTCCGTCCAGCCGAGACTCCGTGCCGCCGCATCAAGACGCTTCGCGGTCAGGAGTCTCCGGCGCCGTCCGTTCAGCAGCAACGCCATCGAGCGTGTGTTCCACCGGCTCAGCACGACGTGCTCGGTGCACACGGCCTTCAGCACCGTCGCGCCGAACCACGATGTGCCCGTCACGAGCGGATCATCCACCCACGAGCCGGACGGAACGGTCCGCCACTGCGGGGGCGGGAACGAGCCGTGCAGCACCGCGGCGACCCGCACCGCCTCCTGCACACCGGCATCCAGCATCACCGCACCGACCACCGTCTCCACGTAGTCCTCGCGCTCGCCGTCGCCCTTACCGGAGAAGACGTGATGGAAACGTTTCGCCAGATGCTTGTTCCCCACGAGCGTCATGTGTTCGTCCGCACCGCCGCCCGTCTCGAGGAGCGACATCCCCACCGACAGACCGTGGAACGCATCCCCGAGGAACTCGAGCATCGCGAAACGCCTGCTCCCCCGCACGCAGGCGGCGTGGAGCAGTTCGGGGTCGTTGAACCTGTGGCCGATCCTGTCCTCGACGAGCGACGGGTCGGGGCCCCTTGTCATGCTGCGGGCCGTCGTCGCGCGGTCAGAGCGCGAGCGCCCCTGCATCGAACGACATGAGCAACGCGCTGTCGCCGGTCACGGCGCCCTCGAGGCCGTGCACCTGCGGGAGCAGCTGCTCGCAGAAGAACCGGGCCGATCCCACCTTCGCGCGCGCCGTGGCGGCATCGAGGCCGCCCTCCTCGAGCACGAGCAGCGCGGACAGCGCCATGCAGTGCCCACCCACCAGCACCGACACCTGCCGCAGGTACGGGGTGGCACCGGAGAGAACATCGACGGGGTTGCCCGCGTGCTCCATGATCCACTGCGTGGTGCGGCGCACCGTGGCGAGCGCCGAGGAAAGCTCGCGCCGGACCCCGGCGAGGTCCGCGTGGGATGCGAGGCGTGAGTCGAGCGAGGCGATCTCGTCGAACAGACCCATCACCACGGCGCCGCCGCGCAGGCCGATCTTGCGGCCCACGAGGTCCATCGCCTGGATGCCGTTCGTTCCCTCGTAGATGGTGGTGATGCGCGAGTCACGCCAGTGCTGGGCGACGCCCGTCTCCTCGATGAAGCCCATGCCGCCGTGCACCTGCACCGCGATGCCCGTCATCTCGACGGCCATGTCGGTGCCCCAGCCCTTCGACAGCGGGGTGAGCAGCGCTGCGAGGTCGGCCGCACGCACCCTCTCGTCGGGGTCGGGATGGTGCGCCGCCATGTCGAGGCTCGCCGCGTTCCAGTAGATGAGCCGGCGCAGCGCCTCCGCGGTGCTCTTCATGGTGAGCAGCATCCGCTTCACGTCGGGATGGTCGATGATCTGCGAGCTCTC
>JBJTFB010000173.1:0-2725 GCA_046093205.1 Acidimicrobiales bacterium | reverse complement strand
TGCTTGAAAGATGTTGTAAATCGCATGCTTCCTTATTGGGAGAGCGCGATAGTTCCTGATTTAAGGGCTGGAAATACTGTTTTGGTTGCGGCGCATGGAAACTCGTTGCGCGCGCTGGTCATGCATCTCGAGTCGATCAGTGAGTCCGACATTGCCGAGCTCAACATCCCCACGGGTGTTCCCCGCCTGTACGAACTGGATGATGCGATGGCCGTGCGCAACGCCGGGTACCTCGGCGACGCGGACGCAATCGCGGCCGCCATCTCGTCGGTGGCGAACCAGGCAACGAAGAAGTAGCGCGACGCGCGTCACCTGTGACGTCGGTTGCATCCGACAGTCACGAACTGCGGCTTGCTTACACTTGTTCACATGGCAGCAAAGAAGTCGTCGTCGCAACTGAAGTCCGTTCCCCTCTTCTCGGAGTGCACCCCGAAGGAACTCGAGATCGTGGTGAAGAACTCCACCGAGAAGACCGTGAAGGCCGGGACCGTGCTGATCGAGCAGGGCCGGGTCGGACGCGAGGCGTTCGTGATCCTCGAGGGCTCCGCCACCGTGAAGCGCAACGGCAAGAAGATCGGCGGTGCCAAGGCCGGTTCGATCGTCGGTGAACTGTCGTTGCTCGACGGTGGGCCCCGCACCGCGACCGTCACCACCGACTCCGACACCAGGCTGCTCGTGATCTCCGACCGGGGCATGAAGAACACCATCGAGTTCATCCCCGCAATCGGCCGCAAGCTCCTGAAGGCCCTCGCCGGTCGGGTGCGCGACCTCGACCGCGCCCACTACGGCTGAAACCCTGCCCTGACGGGCCAGGGGTGGGGCGGGGCTCGACCTGCCCACTAGCGTCGGGTGCGCTATGAGCACCCACACAGACGCGCCCGCAACGGAGAAGGGGCCGAAGCGCCTCCGTCCGTACCAGCTCTCGATTGCCATCGGACTCGGCGTCGGCACGTTCACCCTCGTGTCGGGCATCGTCCCGAACCTCACGGGCTGGCACAACGACTCCCCGGTGCACCGCGAGGTGTTCGGGGGCATCCCCGGCGCCCTGAAGGTTGCCTTCTACACCGTCATCCCGATGATGATCGTGTGGGGCTCGTTCCGCTTCGCCGACCGCATCCGCAACTGGGAGCGAGGCGCACCGGACCGCCGCCGCACCACGGCGAAGAACGCAAAGAAGCGACTCGCCGACTACCGCGCCGGTGTGTACATGCGCACCCTGCTGCGCGACAGCGCCGCGGGGCTCATGCACTCCATGATCTACTTCGGCTTCCTCGTGCTGCTCGGTGTCACCACCGTTCTCGAGGTCGACCACCAGCTGCCGGAGGCCCTCAAGTTCCTGCACGGTGACGTGTACCGCGCGTATGCCTTCGTCGGCGACGCCGCGGGTCTCGTGTTCACCGCGGGCGTGGTGTGGGCAATCGTGCGCCGCTACGTGCAGCGGCCGTACCGCATCCGCATCAAGACCAAGCGCGAGCACGGCGTGATCCTCGGCGTTCTGCTGGCGATCGGTCTGTCAGGCTTCGGTGCCGAGATGTTCCGCATCGCCTCGGGCCTCGCGGCCGGCAAGGACCTCTCGTACGAGAAGTGGTCGTTCATCGGTTGGCCGCTGGCGCAGACGGTGAATGGCGCCTCTGCCGGCTCGCTCGAGACCTGGCACCAGGTGTGGTGGGTCGGCCACGTGGTGGCTTTCATCGCCTTCCTCGCGATCCTGCCCGTCACCATGCTGCGCCACGTGTTCACCTCGCCGCTGAACATGTACCTGCGCGACCGTGACCGCCCGAAGGGTGCGATGCGCGCCATGCCGAACCTCACCGAGACATCGCTCGAGTCGTTCGGTGCCGCCGTGGTCGAGGACTTCACCTGGAAGCAGCTCCTCGACACCGACGCATGCACCATGTGCGGCCGCTGCACCAGCGTGTGCCCGGCGCACGCCACGGGCAAGCCACTCGACCCGCGCGAGATCGTGCTGAAGACCGGTGAGGTCATGGCCGCCACCGCCGCACACGCACCGGGCGGGAAGGTGAGCCCGCCGCTGTCCACCGACCCCGAGATCACGATCGGTGCGAACAGCCTGTTTGAGCGCATCACCTCCGAGGAGGTGTGGAGCTGCACCACCTGCAAGGCGTGCGACGAGATCTGCCCGGTGAACATCGAGATCCTCGACAAGATCCTCGACATGCGCCGCTACCTGTCGCTGATGGAGTCGAACTTCCCCGCCGAGCTCGGCAACGCATACCGCTCCATGGAGAACCAGGGCAACCCCTGGGGCATGAACCAGGGCGACCGTGCCGAGTGGGCGAAGGACCTCGACGTCGACATCGTCGACCCGGGCTCACCCTTCTCTCACGAGTACCTGTATTGGGTGGGCTGCGCCGGCTCGTTCGATGACAAGAACAAGAAGGTCACGCAGGCCATGTCGAAGCTGCTGTCGCGCGCGGGCGTGGACGTCGGCATCCTCGGCCCGTCCGAGATGTGCACGGGGGATTCCGCGCGCCGCTCCGGCAACGAGTACCTGTTCCAGATGCTCGCCCTCCCGAACATCGAGATGATGAACGGCATGGGCGTGAAGAAGATCATCACCCAGTGCCCGCACTGTTTCAACACGCTGAAGAACGAGTACCCGCAGCTCGGCGGCAACTACGAGGTCGTGCACCACAGCGAGTTCCTGGAGCACCTCATCGACACGGGCAAGCTGGACATGCGCAACGCCTCGCTCGAGGACCGC
>JBJTFB010000172.1:0-12080 GCA_046093205.1 Acidimicrobiales bacterium | reverse complement strand
CTCAATCTGTGCCTCGAGGTGCCCCCGCGGGATGTGCAGCGCCCCGGGCAGCGCACCCTGGTCGTACTCCTCGGGCTCGCGAACATCGAGCACGAGAACGTTGCCGGCCGCGATGCGGGCCTCGGCGTCGGCGGGGGTGATCTCGGTGATCTGGCCCTTCGCCTGGGCCAGCAGGTCGCGGAACGATGCCATGCCGAAACCCTACCGACGAGGTCGGGATTTGACTCAGGCCGGACCCATCACCGCCGCCGTCACGATGGCCTGCAGCGCAGGGGTGATCGAGGCCTGCAGCATCGTGTGGGCCACGCGATCCATCTCGGTGGGGCCGCCGTTCACGATCACCACGTGTGCCCCCGCGGCACGCGCGCGGTACACCGCCTGGTTCGCGGGCGACACGCCGAGGGTGCTGCCCACGGCCAGCAGGAGGTCGCACGTCTCAGCGGCCATGAACGCGCCGTCGATCACCTCGGGCACGAGCGCCTCGCCGAACAGAATGGTGTCGCTCTTCACGATCCCGCCGCACAGCTCGCAACGGGGGTCCTCCTCACCCGACCTCGCACGCTGGATGAACTCACCCATCGGCCTGCGGTCCTTGCAGTCCCAGCAGTGCCCGGTGACGACCGTGCCGTGCAGTTCCCACACCAGTTCGTCGGGGATGCCAGCGCGCTGGTGCAGCCCGTCGACGTTCTGGGTGACGACGGCGTGCAGCTTGCCCATGCGGTGGATCTCGGCGACCGCGAGATGACCTCCGTTCGGCTCGAGCTCGCGGCCCCAGTTGCGCACCCGGCCCCGCCACGCGGCCTTCCGCACCTCGGGATCGTGCAAGTAATGGTGGATGTTCGAGGTCTTCTCTGCGAGCGGGTCCTTCGTCCAGATCCCGTTCGGCCCGCGGAAATCCGGGATGCCCGAGTCGGTGGAGATGCCGGCACCGGTGAACACCACCACGCGCTGCGCATTGCGCAGCATCGCCCCGATGCCGTTCACGACGTCCTGCGGGAGGTTCTCCTCGTACATGCTCCGCGAAGTATGCCCTGCCGCACACATCGTTCCCCGGAAAGGAACCCCATGAATCCCGCTCCGCGTCCCACCGATCCGATCGTCCTCCCCGCCGACGGGGTCATCACCCTCGCCCGCTGGCCCGACCCCGTGGTGGAGTCCGTCGGCCACCCGGTGCGCAGCGAGTACGTGGAGCGGTTCTGGCTCGGGGTTCTCGGGCCCACCGCCACCTGGCTCCTGCGGCGCTGCAGCGACGAAGTGCTCGCAGCCGACTCCCCCGTGCGGGTGGGTCTCCCCGTGCTGGCCGCCTCCCTCGGCCTCGTGCACCACGCCGGCCGCCACAACCCGTTCTCGCGTGGTTTCGGTCGATGCATCATGTTCGGGCTCATGCGCAACACCACCGGACCGTCGGGTGCCTTCCTCGCCGTGCGCACGGTGGTGCCACCGCTCACTGCGCGCCACGTGGCGCGGCTGCCCCACGAACTGCAGGTCGCGCATTCCGACTACCTCCACTCGTGCAGCGGGGTGATAAGCGTGCAGGGGTGAAACTGCGCATCTTCGTCGAGCCCCAGCAGGGTGCCTCGTACTCCACCCTGCTCCACGTGGCCAAGGCTGCAGAGTCGAACGGCTTCGACGCCTTCTTCCGCAGCGACCACTACCAGAAGATGGGCTCGCACGTGAGCGGCCTGCCCGGCCCGTCGGATGCGTGGGTCACCCTTGCGGGCCTCGCGCGCGACACCAGCGCCATCCGCCTCGGCACTCTCGTGAGTTCCGCCACGTTCAGACATCCGGGCGTGCTCGCCATCTCGGTTGCCAACGTGGACGAGATGTCGGGCGGTCGGGTGGAGCTCGGCCTCGGTGCCGGGTGGTACGGGGTGGAGCACACGAGCCATGCGATCCCGTTCCCGACGCTCGGCGACCGGTTCGGCATGCTCGAGGACCAGCTCGCCATCATCACCGGCATGTGGGCCACGCCGGAGGGTTCCACATTCACCCACGTGGGCTCGCACCACTCCGTCACGGACTCCCCCGCGCTGCCCAAGCCCGTGCAGAAGAAAGTACCGATCGTCATCGGCGGCGGCGGTCCCCGGCGCACGCCCCGTCTCGCGGCCACCTACGGCTCGGAATTCAACCTCCCCTTCCAGTCGAGGGAGCGCTTCGTCGAACAGTGCGACCGGGTGCGGGCCGCGTGCGACACGGTGGGCCGTGACCCCGGCACCATGGCATGGTCGGCGGCACTCGTGCTGTGCGTGGGCGAGAACGAGGACGAGATCGCCCGGCGAGCCGCCGCGATCGGCCGTGAACCAGGGGAACTGCGCGAGAACGGCGTGTGCGGCACCCCCGCCGAGGCCGTGGAGCGCCTCCGGTTTGGGTCTGGGGTGGCCGCGCCCCGCGTCTACCTGCAGGTGCTCGACCTCTCCGACACCGACCATCTCGCGCTCGTGGCACGCGACGTGATGCCGCACGTCTGACAGCCTCCGGCGTGCGTCAGTCGATGCGCGCCCACAGGGAGCCGTCGGACGACTTCCCGTCGACCGAGGCCCTGCCGTACTTGCGCGGGTACTTGTAGTCGGTGGACATCGCGAAGTAGGTGGAGAGGTCACGCGACGCGCATGCGGGGCCCTTCTCGATCTGGATCTTGTGCAGCGCACCGGGCACGAGCGCCGACTCCAGCGGCACCACGATCTGCTGGCGCTTGCCCTTCGTGGACGCGGTGACGAGACCGGTGGTGGCGATGGGAAGGCCGATGTCGGTGGTGAGCGACACCCGCACGCACAGCTCGTCGAGGGTGGTGGTCTCGGTGGCGGGGGTGAGCGCCCCGATTGACGTGCTCTCGAGCAGCAGCTCGATCGTGTCGATCGACTTGCCGACCGCGGTGAAGCCCTGGCGCAGTTTCTCGGTCATCGTGACCTTGCGGCTGTTGTTCACGGTGAGGTCCACCGGCGGTGTGCCCCAGATGCAGTACTGGGCGCCGGAGGGGTCCTCGCACGGACCAATCCCCTTCTTGCGGGATTCAGGCACCGTGGACGGCACCGGCAGGGTGACCGCCGTGATCTCGGGGGCAATCGGGATCGTCGTGGTCGTGGTTGTCGTCGTGGTGGTCGTGGACGTGCTCGTGGTGGTGGGGGCGGCAGTCGTGGTGGTGGGCTCCGCCTCGCTGCTGCCGCAGGCAGGCAGCAGCAGAACCACCGCGGCCACGAACGCGGTCGTTGCTCTCGTTCTCATTTCACGATCACCGTCTTCCAGATTGTCCTCGATCCCGACTGGCCGCGTGCGGTGAGCCTGATCGTCACCTGTGTGCCCGAGGGGAGGTTCTTGATGGCGCACGACAGGTTCGAGGCCTTCGCGCAGTTCTTCAGCGACGCCTTCACGTCGAACTTCACGTTCTTGCCGAGTGTGTCGCTCGCCTTCCACGTGAACGAGATGAGCCCGGTCTTCGCGCTCGCCGCGATCGCGTTGAGCGACAGCTTCCCCACCGTCACCTTCCCGCCGGCGGTCACCTTGACCGAACCGAAATCGCTGGTGAACTGCTTCGTGGCGCCCATGGCGACCACGGCCGCATAGCACCACGTGGCCTTGCCCTTCACCGCCGGCACGCGGAACGTCCCCTTCGGCCGGTGCTCGAGGTCGGCGGCCTCGAGCTTCGACCACGTCTTCCCGCCCACCGAGCACTGCAGGTAGTAATAGTCCACGTTCGCCGCGTCGATCGACGACGGCGCCATGGTCACCACGAGGTCGGACCCCGCCATCTTCCCGCCCAGTTCGGGCGACTCCGGCAGGCCCGCGAGGGTGCGCACGTTGAATGTCTTCTCGCGCGTTCCCGCGGCATTGGTGCCGGTGGCGAGCAGCGTGTGGGTGGCCCGGCGCGGGAGGCCCGCGAACACACACGTGGTGTCGGCGTTTGGTGTGAGAGTGCACGGCGGCAGTCCGGCGAGTGCGAGGGTGGGCGTGCCCGTGACGGCGCTTCCGCCGTCACCCATGGTGACCACGGCGGTCACGTCGGTGTCGGTGGAGGTGTACTGGAGGGAGAAAGTCGGCGGCCCGACGGGCACCGAGGCCTGGCCCGCCACCGAGTTCACCGAACTGAGCCCGCCGTTCGTGCCCTTCAACCGCACGGTGTACGTGGCCGACCTGCTGACACCGGTGAACCTGCACGACGACTCGAAGATCGACGTGACGCACACCTTCGTCGGGTCCTCCGCCGCGCTCGCCTCCCATGCTGTCGGCTCGTCGGAACCGATGTTCGACAGGTTCGGCGACCACGCCACGTCGAGGTCGGTGAGACCCGAGGCATCCGGTGTCACCGTGACGGTGCTGTAGGCCCACACGGTTGCGTCCCCCACCGGGTCCACCCGGACCACTGCGTTGTTCCCGTCCGCGGAGACGAGCGTGACCGTGAACCTGTTGCGGGGGTCGGTCCACGACTTCCCGACGCCGAGGCGGGGGTCGGTGGTGGTGTCGCGCGCCGCGAGGTCGGAGGTCGGCGGCGTGAGGTCGCAGATGTAGGCGGTGCTGTTCGCCTTGCCCACCACGCCCTCGGCCGCGATCACGTTCTCCACGAACACCTCGGAAGGCTCCATCGTGATTGCGATGCCCCCGTTTGCGGGTGTCGAAACCTGCGGCACCGAACCGATGCGGTTCGGGTTGTACTGCAGCCAGTACGCGTTGTCGCCCCGGCCTGCATCGGCGGCGGGGATGTTCACCGCCGTCACCCCGAGCTCCGGCTTGTCGGCACGGGCGACGGTGTACGTGGTGGATGCACCGGCCCATGTGGCGCGGTTGGCGGCGGGAAGGAACCCGACGGACGCGAGGAAAGTGGGTGAGTAGAACGACGACAGCATGCTGGAGCCCATGACGTCAGCGTTGTTGCCGTACTCGACGTCGGTGCACGTGGCCATGGAGGTGAGCGTCACGCCCGCGTTGCAGGCGTTCGCATGGGGGAAGCCGAGGTTGTGGCCGAGCTCGTGCGCCCACACACCGGCGTAACCCGCCGACGAGTACGCCCACGAGGTGGTGCCCGACACCTCGGCAAGCCCGGCAAAACTGCACTCCTTTGTCGCCGAGCTGAAGATCACCATCAGGTGGTCCGTTGCGGTGTCGAGACCGCGCTTCTTCACCTCCGCACGCGCCGCTTCGGCCATCGGGGAGATGGCACACGACCCACCGGCCACGGTGCGCGACACATCGAGCACATCCAGCACCCGCATGCTGAGGGTCTCCTGGCGCGCGGTCATCGCGTTCCACCACGGCGTCAGTTCGGCGATGTTGTCCTGGGCGTTCGCGGCGTCCTGGGCCGTCCATGCGGCGGTCGACCACTGCACGGGAACCACCGTGACACGCCGGTTCGGGATGACGCTCCACTTGCGCACGTCACCCGCACGCGGGGCACGGCCCACAACGCCCGCACTGAGTGACGACGCACCCGACACCTGACGCGTCTGCAGCCGCACCGACTGGCCCGACACCAGTCCGCCGGGCGCACCACCGCTCAGCGGAACGATGTCGTGGCCGGTGCTGACGACCCACTCTGCCCCTGTGCCCGCCTCGTACCGTCCGTCGTTCGAGGCGAGCCGGTACACGCGCACCGCGGTGGTGCGGGAGGCCGAGGCCGCCTCGACCCGGGTGGGGGCACCGGGCACGGCAACAAGGGCAACGAGAATCGCAGTGAGCAGTCGGCGCAGGGGCTTCACGCCCATCATGTTATTGAGAGCCGTATTTTTCCGCGGGGTCATCGGGCGCTCCCCCGGAGCGACAGGGGGATCATCTCGCCGTGGGCCTCAATCAAGTCGTCCACGAGGGACCATATCTCGTCAAGGGTGAGCTCGGCCGCGGTGTGGGGGTCGAGCATCGCCGCGTGGTACACGTGGTCACGGTTGCCGGTGAGCACCGCCTCGACGGTGAGCGACTGCACGTTGATGTTCGTCTGCATGAGGGCCGCGAGGTGCGGCGGGATCGACCCGATCGTGCGCGGGTGGATCCCCGCGCCGTCGATCACGCACGGCACCTCCACGATGCAGTCGTCGGGGAGGTTCGTGATGAGACCGCGGTTCGGCACGTTCCCGTACACGGTGCACGGCTCGCCGGTCTCCATCGCGCGGATGATGGCGCTGCCGTACTCCATGCTGCGCTCCACGCGCAGCGGCCGCGAGGGGTCCTCGAGGCGCACGCGCATGCGTTCCCACCCGTCGATCTGGCGCTCGCACCGCCTCGGGTACTCGTCCAGGGGGATGCCGAAATCGTCCAGAAGTTCCGGGCGGTCACGCTTGATGAACCACGGCACGTACTCGCTGAAGTGCTCGCTCGACTCCGTGACGAAGTAACCGAGCCTGCGGAACATCTCGTAGCGCACGGCGTCGGACAGGCCCTCCACGCCGCCGTCGCTGCGTTTCTCCTCGCCGCGCAGCGGTGCGGGCATGGTGCGCGCGAACTCCGCGATGCGTGGGTAGAGGTCCTCGGTTCCCTGCGGACCGCTGCGCCCGAAGCGCAGGTAGAACGCCATGTGGTTGATGCCCGCGCACTCGTAGTCGAGCTCGTCGGGGTCGACGCCGATGTCGGTGGCGAGCTGGTGCGCCGTGTGCTGCACGCTGTGGCACAGCCCGATGGTGCGGATGGTGGACACCCGCGACACCGCCCAGCAGAGCATGCTCATGGGGTTCACGTAGTTCAGCAGCACCGCATCCGGGCACAGTTCCTCCATGTCACGGCAGACGTCGAGGAGCACGGGCACGGTGCGCAGGCCGCGCATGATGCCGCCGACACCGAGCGTGTCGGCAATGGTCTGGCGCAGTCCGTAGCGCTTCGGAACCTCGAAGTCGACAACCGTGGAGGGCCGGTACCCGCCCACCTGGAACATGGTGATCACGTAGTCGGCACCCGCGAGCGCGGCACGTCGGTCGGTGGTGGCCTCCACCGTTGCCGGCACACCGAGCGTCTCCACGATCCTGCGGCCCACCACCTCGGAGGTGCGCAGCCTCTCCTCGTCGATGTCGTGCAAAACGACGGTGGATGCGGCGAGCTCGGGCCACGAGAGGATGTCGCCCATCAGGTTGCGGGCGAACACGGTGCTGCCCGCACCCACCATCACGATCCGTGCCATTGACAGAGGGTAGGTCGCGGGCACGTCACCCGCGTGGCCCGCAGGTCAGAGGATGCGCGAGCCGTGACCGGCCCAGTACCGCTCGCGGAGCGGCTTCTTGTAGAGCTTCCCGGTGGGCAGGCGCGGCAGTTCGGCCTCGAAGTCGATCGAACGGGGCACCTTCTGGCGTGACAGGTGCTCGGCGCAGAACCCGATCAGTTCCTGCTCGACGTCCTTCCCCGCCTCCACACCGGGCATCAACTGCACCACCGCCTTCACCTCCTCGCCGAGGTCCTCGTTCGGCACCCCGAAGACCGCCGCGTCGGCGACCTTCGGGTGGGTGATGAGGAGGTTCTCGCACTCCTGCGGGTAGATGTTCACGCCGCCCGAGATGATCATGAACGTGGCACGGTCGGTGAGATACAGGAACCCGTCGTCGTCCACGTAGCCCACGTCGCCGACCGTCGTCATGGTGCCGTCGGGCGAGGTGGACTCCTTCGTCTTCTCGGTGTCGTTGAAGTAGGTGAACGCCGAACCGGAGGAGAACCAAAGCGTTCCCGGCTCGCCCTTCGGCGAGGGCTTCATCTCGTCATCCAGCACGTGGAGCTCGCCGAGCACGATCCTGCCCACAGTGCCGCGGTGCGCCAGCCACTCCGCTGTGTCGCAGGCGGCGAAGCCCAGCCCCTCGGTTGCCCCGTAGTACTCGTGGATGATCGGCCCCCACCACTCGATCATCTGTTCCTTCACCTGCACGGGACACGGTGCCGCCGCATGCACGGCGATCTCGAGGCTCGAGAGGTCGTGGCGCGTGCGCACGTCCTCGGGCAACTTCAGCATCCGGCTGAACATCGTGGGCACCAGCTGGCTGTGCGTCACCCGGTACCTCTCGACGAGACGCAGGTACTCCTCGGGGTCGAAGTGCTCCATCACGATCACCGTGCCGCCGCGGCGCAGCGTGAGACCCACCGCGGCCTGCGGGGCCGAGTGGTACAGCGGCGCCGGCGACAGGTAGATCATGCCGTCGCGGTACCGCCACAGGTTGTCGAGGAACCCCCACAGCGGCAGCGGTTCGTCGGGTCGCGAATCGGGCATCGGGCGCAGGATTCCCTTCGGACGGCCCGTCGTGCCGGACGAGTACAGCATCGAGATACCGAGTGCCTCGTCGGCGATCGGCGTGCCGGGGAACCTCGAGGTCTCGGTGGCGTAGTCCCTGAACGGGCCGTCGTCACCCGTGCCGTCGACGATCAGGCACAGTCTCAGGTTCGGGCACTGTGCCGCCGCCTCCATCGCGACCTCACGGCGTGAGCGCGACGTGATGAGCACCTGCGACTCGCTGTTCTGCACGATGTAGGCGAGCTCATCCGCCTTCAGGTACGAGTTCACCGGCGTGTAGTACAGACCGGCCCGCTCCCCGGCCGCGCACACCTCGAGGAACCTGTTGTTGTTCTCCATGAACAGCGCGTAGTGGTCGCCGCGGTTCAGGCCGGCATCACGCAGGAGATGCGCGAGACGGTTGGCCCGCTCGTCGTACTCGCGGTGGGAGACGGTCTCCCCCGTCGAGGCCATGATGAAGGCCGGGTGGTCGGGTGTGGTCTCGGCGAACTTCCTCGCGTACATGTTGTCCCCCTTGCGCTGGCCGTGAACCTAGTACGGCCGGCCCGGCCCGTCACAGGGCCGCCCCTGACGGTGGCCGGCTGTCCTGTCCGTCAGTCCCCGACGAAGGACGGAGGACCGACTGATGGGACTGATGAAGAGGAAGAAGAACGACACGGCACCCGTGCCCGCACGGACGGTGACGGTGTCCGTCGGCGGCGGCGAGGCCCGGGTGCTCGCCGCAGGCGACAGGTTCGGCAGTGTGAGCTCGGTCGAGGTGATCTTCGTGTTCGACACGACGGGCTCGATGTACAGCAAGCTCCCGGGACTCGTGGAGTGCACCGTGCAGATGGTGAACGAGCTCGGCCAGGTGTCGGTGCCGTGGAAGGTGACCGCGGTCCCGTTCGGCGACCTCGAGATACGCGGCGACACGATCAATGACCGGCTGCCCTGGCTCGACTCGGTGGAGCCCGCGAGGAAGTTGCTGATGAACCTCGAGCGCAACGCCGGAGGCGGCAACGGCGGTGAGTCCGCCTTCGAGGCACTCGACCTTGCCCTGCGCAAGGAGGGCGGCAGGTCCGCGATGCGCGTGGTGGTGCTCATCACTGACGAGGCCGCACACCAGAAGAAGTTCTCGGCACGGCAGATGGTGGAACGCGTGGTGGACGAGGACGTCCTCGTGTACTCGATCGCCACCCACCACGGGTACTACCGCGAGATGGCCGAGCGAACGGGCGGGTCGTTCATCCCGATCTCGCACTCGGTCGATGCTTCGGCAATCACCGAGATGTTCCGCCGGCTCGGCCGTGACATCGCCCGCCGGTCGCACAAGGTGCTGACTGCCGGCGGCTCGCCGCAGGCCCTCCGCGCACTCGAAGCGGGCCGATGACCACCGCGACGGGCTCCGTCGGCGACCACCGCGGGTGGTACGCGCTCCTCGGTGTCGACCCCTCGTCCGGGGAGAACGAGATCCGCCGCGCGTACAAGGCGGCCGCGCGGCGCTGGCATCCCGACGTGAACCCCTCGCCCGATGCCGCCGACGTGATGCGCGAGCTGAACGAGGCGGTGGCGGTGTTGACCGACCCTCTGCTGCGCCTCGAGTACGACAGCACCGCCGCCCCGGTCGACCACGGCATCTCGTTCGACCCCGTCACTGCCGACCTCGGCGAGAGGCGCGAGGGGTCGGAGGCCACCGTCACCGTCACTGTCCGGTGCGTCACCGTCCCGGACGACGTCGACGTCGACCGACTTGCGGGCACCTGGTGGACCGCCGACATGCGGGTGCCCGACCGCGGAACTGCGCTGCTGGAGATCGTCATCACGGCCGACACGAGAACCGTCGGCACGTTCAGCGACACAATCGTGCTCACCGCCGGGGACACCGAGCACCGGCTGGAGCTGCGCATGTCGGTGCTGCCGGCCACAGTCGTTGCGCGTGCGGCAGGCACCGTGCGCAGCAGTGTCTCGTCGGGCTCGAGAACACTGCGGTCGAGGGCGCGGGGATGGCGGCTCACCGACCGCACCTGGGACACCTTGCTGTCCGAGTACGCGAAGTTTGGTCTCCCCCTGTGCCTCCTGTGGGGCTTCCTGCCGCAGTTGGTCACCCACTCCTACGGCATCATTTCGCGCATCGTCGGCATCGACGTGCCCCGCCTCTTCGCGATCACCGAGGCGATCGTGCCGTGGGGAACCGCCGCCGGGCCGGTGCTCTTCATCGCGACCTTCGGTGCACGGAAGGCCGGACGCGTGCTCCGTGTCGCCTCGGTGCTCGTGGCCACCACCGGCTGGATCATCGGGGTGCTGTGTGCTCTGTGGCTCGCCGCACTCGTGGCCTACGTTGCGGCAGTCATCGCTGCCATCGTGCTCGTGTTCTCGGTGCTCCTGAGCTGAGGCAGCGGAAGTACTGTCATGGCGTGCCAGAGCAGGGTCCCGCACGATCGTTGCGTTCCGAGCGCGCGGTCGTCCTCGCGCGGCTCGCGGTCGCCGGCATGGTGCCGGCATGGGATGAGCTGCGCCGCCGGTACCACCCCGTCATCGAGCTGTGGTCACGGCGTTACTGCAACCAGATCGCCCACCGCATGCCGCCGGGCTCGCGCGGACGGTTCTCCTGCAGGGGACGCGAGTGCGACCGGGCGTTCTGGCCCGCATACGAGGCCCTGCTCGTGCACCTGCTCGGCGACAGCCCGGGGGCGGAGAAGCGGCGCAAGGGCCGGATCGACGAATGGGCCGGCACCGACATCGACAACGACGATTTCTCGAGGCGTGTCACCAAGTCGTTCTCGGGCGGAGGGCGCATGACGGATGTCTTCCGCAACTGGTGCTCGTCGCTCGGCATCCCGCAGCGTGCGAGGGTGCCAGCCAACACCGAACCGGACCTGCGGGACGCGATCGCAGGCCACGTCGACGAACTCTTCCCCGACCTCGACGCCGAGGCGGCGGTGCGGCTCGTGCGGCCCGCGGTGTGGCTCGATGCCCTCCACTGGGACGCGGCCCAGGCCGGCCTCACGAGCGAGATCGACCACGACCGTGTGCACCGCGCCGTGGCCGACGGCGACGAGACCCTCCTCTCCCTCGACCATGCGTCCTTCGCGCGGCTCTGCGAGATGGTGGACGACACGGTCGCCGCCGTCGCCCCCGATTTCCACGCGTCCTACCTCGCCACCGCGAGGGAGATCACACGGGTGCCCGTCGATCTCGCCCACCTGAGCGAGAATGACCTGCAGGAGTTCGAGGACCGGGGGGGTTGGGTGTGAGCACGGACTGGCAGGCAGCCCCGCTGCCCGACCCCGGTTTCCCCGGGGACCTCACCGATGCCGACGGTGTGTCGATCTTCCTCGGTGCCGTCGTCGAGCTCATCGACGATGCCGTGAGCGGACTGACGGCGATGATCGTGGGCTGGGGCGAGGACCGCGGCCTCGAGGTGCTCTCGGAGGACGACGGCATACTTCGCGAGGTGCGACCGGACTTCTGCCGGGTCGTTCCGCTGACCTGACGCGCGTGAGGGTCGGACAATGAAGGGGTGTGTCACGGTTCCACCGGTACGGAAATCGCCGGCGGAGGTTGTCGTCGCCGTCCTTACAGGCCCTAATGAACCTATGACCACCACAACAGAGATCTCCCCCGACGACGTCGATTTCGCGGAATCCGACGAGGACATGGACGAGGAAATTGACGGCCCCCGGTACCGCCGGGGAGGACGGGCAAGGCGCTTCTCACGTTTTGAGCGCATCGTGATGGCCGCAATCGAGGGCTTTCTCAGGCGGTTCGGCAGGGGTGATGTGCAGATCGAAACCGTCGGCGATGTGCTGCGTGAGGCCGTTCGTGCCGCACTGATCAACCTCGGCCTGCGCAAGCCACGCGGGAGGAATGCATGACACCTTGGTTCGGCGAGAACGCGACGAGCATCGGGGCCTTC
>JBJTFB010000171.1:0-2539 GCA_046093205.1 Acidimicrobiales bacterium | reverse complement strand
GGGCATCAGCGGCAACGGCACGCCGGAACAGATGATGGAGTGGGTACCCCAGTGCTACGGCACCGCCGATGACGTGAAGCTCGGCGCGTTCTGCGTGAGCGAACCCGACGCCGGCTCCGACGTGTCGTCGCTGCGCACGCGTGCGGTGTACGACGAGGCAACCGACGAGTGGGTGCTGAACGGCACGAAGGCGTGGATCACGAACGGCGGCATCGCGAACGTGCACGTGGTGGTGGCCGCAGTCGACCCCGCACTGAAGGGTCGTGGCCAGGCCTCGTTCGTTGTTCCCCCGGGCACGAAGGGCCTCTCGCAGGGCCAGAAGTACAAGAAGCACGGCATCAAGGCCAGTCACACCGCCGAGGTCGTGCTGGATGATGTGCGCATCCCCGGGCGGTGCCTGCTGGGCGGCAAGGAGAAGCTTGACGCGAAGTTGGCGCGCGCCCGCGAGGCGGGTCGCACCGGTGAGGCACAGCCCGCGATGAAGCCATTCGCGGCGACCCGGCCGGCCGTGCGCGCACAGGCGCTCGGCATCGCACGTGCCGCATACGAGATCGCGCTCGACTACTCGAAGGAGCGCGTTGCGTTCGGCAAGCCGATCATCATGAACCAGGCAATCGCGTTCAAGCTCGCCAACATGGCCACGCAGATCGACGCGGCACGTCTTCTCATCTGGCGCGCGGCATGGCTGGGTCGCAACGGCGGGTTCAAGAACGCCGAGGGTTCGATGAGCAAGTACTACGCATCCGAGATGGCCGTGAAGGTCACCGAGGAGGCCATCCAGATTCTCGGTGGCTACGGCTACACGCGCGAGTACGACGTGGAGCGCATGCACCGCGACGCGAAGATCCACACGATCTTCGAGGGCACGAGCGAGATCCAGCAGTTGGTGATCGCCCGCGCGATCTCCGGCCTCCGCGTGGAGTAGCCGACCGGGTCCGGCTGCCGGGCCGGGACTCTTCACCTAGTCTCCGTTCGATGGGGAGGTCGGCCGTGCGCGCAATCGATGCGCTCGGCCTTCTGACCATCGCGGCGTACGGCTCGTGGTTCTACGGGTTCGGTGTGCTGGTGCAGGACATCTCGGATGACCTCGGCATCGGGGTCGGGGTGCTCGGCGCCACGTACGGGGCAACCACCCTCGTGGGTGGCATCGGTGCGATCGGTGTGGGCCGTGTCCTCGACCGGCACGGACCACGGCTCATCCTCGCGGTCGCCGGACCGGCGGCGGCGGTCGCCTACGCACTGTCGACGGTGCTCGACGATGCACTCCTGTTCTGCGCTGTCTTCGCGGTGGCTGGCGGGGCAGTATCGGCAACCGGTTTCTACTCGTTCACCCAGCCGATGGCCATGGCGGTGCGACCTGATGACACGGTGCGGGCTGTGACCCGGCTCACCATCTGGGGAGCATTCGCCTCGCCGTTGATGATTCCCCTCACCGAGGTCATGCGCGATGCATGGGGCTGGCGTGGTGCGGTGCGCGCCACGTCGGCAGTGCTGCTCGTGTGCTTCGCACTTGCAACCGTGGTGGTCAGGCCCGCACCCGGCGGCCGTGCGCGCCGGCCGGTGGCGATGAGGTCCGTGCTGCGGAGTGCATCCTCGTCAATGTTCTTGCGGTGGTACGCGGGCTCCGCACTGCTGTCGAGCATCGCGATCTCGTCGCTGCTCGTGTTCCAGGTTCCCGTGATGAAGTGGGCCGGTCTCTCCGCCACGGCCGCCGCATCGTTTGCGGGTGCCCGCGGTCTGTTCCAGTTGATCGGGCGCCTGCCGTTGGTGCCCGTGGTGACGCGGTTCGGTGCCTGGAGACTGCAGTTCGTGTGCCGCGCCTCGATCGCAGCCGGTGCTGTCGCGCTGTGGCTGTCGGGCTCAACTGCACCCGCGGTTGCGTACGTGGTGATCATCGGGGCGAGCACGGGCGCTCTCGCCGCAGTCGACGGGATCGTGGCGCGCGAGGTGCTCGACGGTGACAACTTCGCCACGCTCCTGTCGATGCTGGGTTTCGTGGGCACTCTCGGTGGTGCGTTCGGTCCTGTGCTGGTGGGACTTCTCGTGCAACGCACCGGGTCACTCGGCGTGGTGCCGGCCGTGGTTGTCCTTTCGTCCGTTGCATCGGCCATGGTGCAGATTCGCGCCGGCCGCGCGCGGTCTGTGGACAACCACAACTGACGCTTTCCCGCGGGCGGAAACCCTTTTCCACCATGGACTTTTTGTCCAGACAATCCGTAAAATCCACGGCGGGCGGATGGAGACCTCTTTCTGTTGTGCTGGCCGGACCCGGCTGAGGTCCATGTGTGCCGCGTTGCAGAAGGCAGCGCGGGTCGGTGTCGTCCTCTCATTGATCCTGGGTTTCGAGGTGGCGTTCCCCGACGGGAACAGCAATCTCCGAACCGCCGATGCCGCAGTTGCCGGTTCGGGCATCTGCGAACAGAACGTCGGCAGTTCTGCGAACGTGGTTGTCACCCAGTCGGGCATCAACTGCATCGTTCGGTTCAATGCCAGCAACACCTGGACGGCCCCGACCGGTGTGTCGGGACTGGACGTTCTC